>NZ_JBTKVX010000019.1:0-94384 GCF_054457175.1 Flavobacterium hauense | reverse complement strand
TGCTGGGCCGTAGCGTCAGCAAGGCCGCCAAGAGCCAATAGTGCTGCAAGGTAAAGTTTCTTCATGTAATGTGTGTTGGTTAAATGTGAAAATAATAGGGCAGATTTAACTCAATCCCTGATAAAATCATTTACTATAAGTTAGTTAGACTTAATAAATCGTAAAAGGTTTAATCAGTAATTGAAAAATCTGCCCTTTTTTTTAAATTTTTTTTTAATCCTGTCTATTAATGTACACCCATCCGGTTTTTGATTCACCGTTTGCACGTTCTATCATATAGAAATAAGTTCCAGAAGGCAACTCATCGCCGTTCTTGTTCTGTCCAACCCATTCTTTAGTATAATCACGTTTGCTGTACACTTCCTGACCGTAACGGTTAAAAATTTTCAGTTCAGTAACATCTAATGTTGTCAAATCAAATGAATCATTGAAACCATCACTGTTAGGAGAGATACCTCGTGGTATTAAACAAGTAGTATCATCTATTTGTGCTTCAATTGTAACAGGACAGTTTTTTGATTGCCCTGAAGGAGTCACTGTAAGGAAGTAACTTCCCGGAGTAACAACAGTAAGTGCTGGTTCAGATCCAACAACAACGCCTGTACTGTTTTTCCATTCAAATGTTGCATTATCAACAGTGTATACTTCATCTTCCTCAAAGTTAACTTTAAGAACATAGTCCTGACCTATACAGTTTTCATCAATTGAAACAAAAGCAGTAGGTATTATAGTAACTTTAAAGTCGTTCTCTGCAGCACAATCAGGGGTTGCCTGATTAAATGCCCTAACATATATCACCTGAGTGGATTTTATTTCCTCTCCGGCACTAAGCTCTACTCCGGCTCCGCCAGCCTGTGTATAATATCTGTTATCTACACTAAGCTCCGGAAGGAAATAACTTGTACATTCTACAACATCATCCGGATTATCAGCTACAGGAGAAGGCAATACAGCAACATTCACACTGTCTGAAGCAGGACATCCCTGATTATTTACAGTAACACTATATAATCCCGGCGCAGTATCAAGAACCACTATTGAAGCAGTAGTATCAGGCAATGCATTACCTTCGTATGTCCAGGTATAAGTCACTGTTGCAGGATCATAGTTTGCCGGTGCAACCGGAGTAACAGAAATAACACCTGTACTACCCTGGCAAATTGAGAAATTTTCATTGATTGTAAACTGAGGTGTAAGATCCTGAACAAGCAGGCTAAATGATTTAACACCTACACATCCGTTAGCATCTACAATTCTCACATAAATTTCCTGTAGCCCCTGCGTTACGTTTTCATAGTCTGTTAACGGCAGTGGGTTCAAATCTCCTTTAGCGTCATCTTCTGTAAGGTGGTAAGAAACCACATAGGCAGCAGAATTCGCAACTCCTGAAAGAACATTCGCTGTGTTATCTGAAAGATTAAATGTTGCAAATCCGTCAGCATCACATACAACCAGTTGTACAGGGCTTCCAGTAGTTATCTCAACATCATCATAAAACTCAACAATAACAGTATCATCAGCGTTACAAAGACCTCCAAAAGATGCATTTACTTTGTATTCACCACTTGTAGTCACTACCAGTTGGTTCGTTGTTTCACCTGCAATTACAGTATAGCTTGTGTCAGCCGCACCAATTTCTTTTTTATACCATGTAAATACATACTCAAGAGGGTCAAGATCACTAACAAGAGTGTATGAATCTCCGTCACATACACCATTACCATCGGCAATTGTAAGGTTTTCACCAAGATCCGGCTTACCAATATCAAATGCACCAATGAATACCGCAGAGTCAAGACTGTTGTCATTCCTGTCGGCAACAACAAGTTTAATATGATACTTATGGTTAGCAATTACATCAGATTCTGCGAACATCTTCACAGTGAATCCCTGGAAGTTAATAGGCGCAAACATGCCATCAATTGCATTCGTCAGATCAATACCAGCATCAGTACCGTAGTAATCTGCAAAATAAGCCTCATTCACCGATTCACATAGACCGTCAGGTGAGAATTTGCCATCCCTGATCGTTACAACAGACACCGGTGAGTTTGTATTAGGAACCACAGCCAAGTTAGTCGTAGGCCCAATAGGGTTACCATCATCGTCTACTTCTGTCAGGAAGAACGCGAATGCATCCGAGAAGGTACATTGGTACTCTCCATATTCTTCAGAAGCAAAAATGAACGGGAATCGTAGCTTATTTGCCAATGGGGTAAAGTCAAACTCTAATATTGTAGCATCATTATATTGATATAAATCACCATCAATACCAAGACCATCAATATAGTCAAACAGCTGCTCATCTCCCGGCCAGTAGCCATCCGATAGCTTATTACCAATATTTGGCCCCGCAGCTTTTCTTGCATCACCACTCATTAGCACAACTCCTTTTTCAATTCCGAAATTAGAATCTCCTTTTTCAAAATAAGCTATACCATTACTGTTAAACTCATCAAAATCAGTACCAGTACTGGAAGTTATATTTTCAATATTAGCACAAGTCTCTACAACTAATGCATTGAATACTATATCGTGAACCGACATTTCAGCATCAACTATTATACTTGCCGGCGAAGATATACAAACCTTAAAGCTTGTTATCACTGATGGATTCGGGAAATAGCCCGCAGATACCTGAACATAATATGTAGTACCTGCAACTAATCCTGTAACCACACCCTGAGCACCTGCATCGTTACCTGCGGGTCTAGCACAGGCAATCTCTGTAAGATTACCACAACCATCACCTTCATAAACAGTATAGTTGATCTGAACATTTACCGCATCTTTAATAGCTATTGCATGACCGGGTCCTGTTGCCGTAAATGAATACCATACATCATACTCAGGTGCCTGATCCCACTCACAGCTTGATGCCACACCAGATGATGTTGCACCCGTAAGTGTACCCGGTACAAAGTTGACACAAGCAGCTCCGGTATTTACCGGTACATTTATAGCGTCGCCACAATCATCATTTTCAATTAACGTAGCAAACGCAAACGGACCGGTAATTGTACTCAAACCGTCAGTTTCACAATTTGCCCTTACATAAAACACATAAGGCGTACCTGATTCAAGTCCCGGCCAGTTTAGTGGATTGTCAGTAACCGGCGTTCCAGGCTCTGTTGGCACAGGAGAACCGTAAGGCAATACCCAAACTTCCCAGCTTGTAGCAGTACCATTCTCATGCCACTCAAGAGTAACAGAATTCAGCGCTACATTAGAAACACTTAAATTTATAGGTTTAGGACACGGTGGTGGCGAACACGACACAATCCCCTGGAAAATAGTTTCTCCCTGAGCACCTACACCAAAATCTTTGATGAAGACATCTTCCATATAAGGAGAGTACACATGAAGACCTTTATCATCTTCACTCCATCCTCCATTGTTCCATACGATCTCAATTGGCAAATCAGGACATAATGCCACATCTACCATGAATGACTTAGGGTCTGGAGACATCCAGTCAAATCCGGGACCTAATACAACCGCCGGCACACCAGACTGATATACTGTCATTGTATTACCATCAAAGCCCGATCCGTTTTCGCTTAATAATTCAAAGTGGAAAATACACTTATCAGCAGGATCACAAGCCTCAGAATGTATTGCTAATGGACCTCCCCATGCACTCTTTGGAGTGGATGAATCTTCACATATCGCCCTCACATAAAAATCGTAGTTTGTTGCCGGAGCATCAAGAGGAGCAGCAATGGTAGGATTTGCGGTAGTCGCTATTCCAACAGTAGTCTCTGTTGGAGCAGGCGAACCTGCCGGCAACACTATGTATTCCCAGTTTCCTGTCGGAAGTCCATTCCAGCCAAGATCAACACTTGTCATTGTTCCATTAGCCGAAGTCAGATCTGTAGGAGCCATACATTTTGGATGCAAACAATCTACAGCATCTGCAAAAAGCACAACGCCTATACCTCCAATATCTGAACCTAATTCTCTATTGAAGATTGTCTGGTCAAAATTATTAATAATTTCAAGCCCTGCCTGTCCAGGCCATCCAGTACCACCAGTCCAGGTAACTTCGAAAGGAACGTTAGTACATAATCCAACCGGCACCGTTATCGAGGTTCCACTTGTAAACTGAGGACCCAAAATAGCAACATTTGCTCCGTTCTGGGTTACGGTAAGAACTACATCCTCCCATCCGTTCCAAGAAGCTTTTAGTACAAAATCATAAAAACATTTATCTGCAAGGGGGCAAACTGACGAAGTAAATGCAAATGGACCGCCCCAATCGCTCACAGGAGTACTTGCGTCTTCACAATGTACCCTAACATAATATTCATAATTTGTTCCAGGAACTAATGAACCCACACCTACAGCAGGATTTGTAGTCGTTGGCATTCCAGGAGTTGCAGCCGTAGGAGCCGGCGAACCTGCAGGAACAATATAATAATCCCAATTTCCTGTTGCAGCTCCATTCCATCCTAAATCCACTGTTGTCAGATCAATGTTTGTAGCCGTAAGATCCTCCGGAGGAAGACATAATGGCTTTTCACAATCTACATTAGCGTTATAAAGCTGGGAATTAGGAACTCCCATTCCGGGATTCTTAACATATATAGTCTGACCGAAAGAGTTTTTAATGCTCACGCCAATTTCACTTGCTTGCCATGAAGAGCCGCCCGAATGCCAGTATAATTGCACCGGAACATTGTGACAAACCGAGACATTTTGCTCTACAGTTTCGCCGTCATCGCCCGGACCTGTAAGCGTAGCAAGTGTTAGTCCATTCTGCTTAACAGACATAGTATATCCGTTCCAGCTATCCCATTCATCTGACATTATGAAAGTCAGGTCACACTGGAAAATCGGATCACATATTTGTGTATTGAAACGGAAAGGACCGGCCCATGTACTGAAAGTACCAGTACCACAATCTGCCCTTACCCAGTATTGGTAAGCCGTTGCAGCCACCAAACCGTCTGTCCATAGATAATCGCTATTATCTGTTACAGTAGTACCACTCCCCGAAGGTATTGAAGAACCCAATGTCTGAACAGCTACCTCCCATGAAGTAGCGCCTGTTGGATTATCCCATGACAATACAGCTGATGTAAGCCCGGTGCTTCCTACTGAAAGATTGGTAGGCTTATCACAGGCAACTGCCTGAATAATTAACTGATATGGCGTAGTAGGAATCTCATAAGATGAGATAACAATATAATAATCTTCTCCACTTACAACAGGAAAATTTTCCAGTGCTACAGGATTCCCTTCGAATCCGGCAACACCGCCAGCAAGACAGGCAACACCTATATCCTGGCATTCATTATATATAAAGATACCGGATGTAACCCCGTTTTCTGAAAGGTTAATATCAACAGCACCGGTAAAGTTCGCAGTATATCTATATACTACGTCATTACCACTAAGATAGTTCTGCCAATCCTCGCTGCCACAGCCCGTGCCCGGCACGCCATTGTATTCATCACCAAACTCAGCAGTATCATCCTGATCTGAATATGGAAGAGTACTAACCTCTATAGGGAAGCTACAGCTATTACCGGTTTTTTTGGTACAGAAGTAGAAAGGCCCTGCCCAGGGACTCACACCCCCGCCATCACATTTTGAGCGTACATAAAACTTATAGCAAGTATCCTCAGTAAAGGCACCTCCGGCAGTAAGAGCCGTTGCATGATAAGGCAAAGTACCGGCATATTCTACACCAGTACCAAGTGGTGCCATACCATCCTGAACAATTTCAACATCCCATTTAACAGATCCCGAAGGATTGTCCCATGAAAGATCGGCACTGTTTAATGTTGAATTTGCCATTACAATATTCAAAGGAGCTTCACATTTCTTCACAACCTTTACATTGTCAATCAACCATCTGTCCATCTCATCACCTGTCATCATAAAAGCTATACGCACCTGCTTACCAATATAGGCAGCAGGCAGATCTTTTATAATTTCATTGTAAGTCTGCTGTTCAGGATTGATCTCTAATTCAGTCCATGACTGAAGCTGAACGTACGAGGCAGGCGAATTAAGATCTGCTGTTGGATTTGCAGTAACATCTAAAATAAATACCTTGTAAATACTACCCTGATCTAACGTAAGAGTAAGACGTGAAAAGAACCTTAGCTCCGGATTCTCAGGCATCGTAAATTGCGGCGTAACAAGATAATCTTCAGGCCATAGGCCCGGCGCAACGTTTTCTCGCTGAAGATAGGCTGCATGTGAGCCTTCATAAGGAGGTTGAGTAGAAACGTTAAGTAAACTCTGTGTCCACTTAAACTGTGGCCCGACACTGTTTTGAAACTGGAACCATCCAGTGGTACTGGTACCGCCCGCGGCTGGTGACCATGTACCCTCAAAACCTTCCAGTGCAAGCTGTCCATAGCCGCACCAAGAAAGAAGTGTCAGGAAAAAAATTAAGGAAATTTTTTTCATAGACAAAATGATTTAATTAGTAGTTTATGTTTAATGCGGTGAAAATTATAAAAAATACGTTAATCAAACACACAATATCTTGAAGATAATTTATCATTTTCTTAAAATAAACAAAATCACTATCTTTTGTTACAAATATAATCTGAAAGTTTTCTTACTTTTCTAACAAATTTTCACGCTTTATTCATAATAAAAAATAGTACTATCTTTACACGACTTAATTATTATGGAGAATACTCAGCGTATATATTTTGCATCCGATCAGCATTTCGGTGCACCAACACCGGAACAGAGTTTCCCAAGGGAACAAAAATTCGTAGCCTGGCTTGACGAAATAAAGAAGGATGCAGATGTACTTTTCCTTCTTGGCGATCTTTTCGACTTTTGGTTTGAATATAAAACTGTAGTTCCACGTGGTTTTATAAGGGTATTGGGAAAACTTGCCGAGTTACGCGACAGCGGTATAGCCATATATTTCTTTACCGGCAACCACGACCTGTGGATGAGCGATTATTTCGAAAAAGAGCTAAATATCCCGGTATTTCATCGCCCGCAGGAGTTCATATTCAATAATAAAGTTTTCCTTATTGGTCATGGCGACGGGCTTGGTCCCGGCGATAAAGGTTATAAACGCATGAAGAAAGTATTTACCAATCCTTTCTCAAAATGGCTGTTTAGATGGCTTCACCCCGACCTGGGCGTAAAGCTGGCACAATATCTTTCTGTGAAGAATAAATTAATTTCAGGGGATGCCGATGTTAAGTTTTTAGGCGAAGAGAATGAATGGCTGGTTTTGTATTCTAAACGAAAACTTGAAACAAAGCATTATGACTATTTTGTTTTTGGCCACCGTCATTTGCCCATGACTATTAAAGTTGGAGAAAGCTCCACATACATCAACCTTGGCGACTGGATAGGTTATTTTACCTATGGCGAATTTAATGGCAAGGAATTCGAACTAAAGGAGTATAAAAAATAATGCAGGAACTAGTTCCTGCATATTGTGTTTATATAATCGTATAGATCCATATTAAAGAGTGTACCTTCCACGAGGTCTTTTATCTGGAAAAGCTCACTCCTGGATACCGCAAGATCTACCTGCTGCAAAGGTGTTTTCAACAAAAACTTATGGCATTTATGATGGCAGCAGCCATTACAGCCCAATTCTTCACAAGTATTATCTATCAATTGTGCAAACGCCCTGATTTCATCATAAGAAAGATAAAATCCCGTTTCTTTGAACACTATCTGTACCTTATCTTTTAGAATCCTGTTGTTCTTTTTCCAATGGAAAGCAACACCAAATTCATTATAATATATCTGTTCTACTTCTCTCATAACCGGAATGGATTTCAACAAAAATAGCGATTATTTAAAACCATTCTAAATAAATTGAAAGAATTTTAGAAAAAGTTTCTAACAGGCTTCGGTTCGTCATTGCGAGGAAGAATGACGAAGCAATCTATTTGAGATTGCCGCACTCCGCTACGCTACGTTCGCAATGACAGTCAAGTTTTATTCACACCTGATATCCCTTAACCTCAACTGGATGCTAACTTCGCCATTCCATTCGTTCTCATCTATGGAATAAGCCGCATCAAAAGCTTCGCCATTACAGGCAAGGTCAAGTTTTTTGGCAAGGCCAAAACCAATTGCTGCATAGCCCTGCGATTCGCCCTGTTTTACAAAGAGTCGTAAATGGGTTTCATCAGAGCCGATGCGCTTGCCATAACCGGTATCTTTTACATTGCGCGTCATAAATACAGGCGACATATTCCCCGGGCCAAAAGGTTCAAATTCTTTCAGGAGCCTGTTAAATTTTGGAGTTATGTCTGTAAAGTCAATCTCAGCATCTATAGAAATTTCAGGGATCAGAAGGTCAGGATGTATTGTTTGCTGCACTACTTTTTCAAACTTCTGCCTGAACAGCGGATATTGCTCTTCTTTTAACGTAAGACCAGCGGCATACATGTGCCCACCGAACTGCTCAATATGTTCTGCGCAGGCTTCAAGGGCATTGTAGACATCAAAATCTTTAACCGATCGTGCCGAAGCCGCCAGCTTATCGCCGCTTTTGGTAAACACCAATGTTGGCCTGTAATAGGTTTCAATAAGACGGGAGGCCACGATACCAATAACCCCTTTGTGCCAATCCTCCTGGTAGACAACGGTCGTAAACTTATCGTGGTCATTATTTTGCTCTATTTGTCTAAGAGCCTCAACGGTAATCAGTTTATCGAGGTCTTTTCGGTCGGCATTCAGGCCTTCGATCTGCGAAGCGAATTCCTCAGCCTGTTCGAGGTTGAATTCCGTTAGCAATTCCACCGCATGATTACCGTGCTTGATACGGCCTGCGGCATTAATGCGTGGTGCGATGATAAAAACCACATCGCTTATGGTAAGTGTTTTCTTTTTTACGTTTTGAATCAGCGCTTTTATACCCGGCCTTGGGAATGTATTGATAACATCAAGCCCGAATTTGGCCAATACTCTGTTCTCTCCTGTAATGGGAACGATATCGGCTGCAATGGCAGTAGCCACAAGGTCAAGGTAAGGTACTAAATTTTGAATTGTGAGCCCTCTCCTGCCCGCAAGTGCCTGGACCAGCTTAAATCCTACCCCACAACCGCAAAGCTCGTCGTATGGGTAATCGCAATCTTCACGCTTAGGATCGAGTACCGCAACCGCATCGGGCAGTTCATCACCGGGGCGGTGGTGATCACAAATAATGAAATCAATACCTTTTTCATTAGCATACGCTACCTTATCAATCGATTTGATGCCGCAATCGAGTGCTATTATTAAGGTAAAACCGTTATCATCGGCAAAATCAATCCCGGCAGTAGACACGCCATACCCTTCATTATATCTGTCGGGAATATAGGTCGCCACATTAGGATAATACGAACGCAGATAGGATGACACCAGCGATACCGCTGTAGTACCATCTACATCATAGTCACCAAAAACCAGTATGTTCTCTCCTGCTGCAATGGCCGTTTCAATACGCGCCACTGCCTTATCCATATCCTTCATCAGGAAAGGATCATGCAGATCGGACAGCATTGGGCGGAAAAACGTTTTTGCTTCCTCATAGGTTTCAATACCACGCTGCACCAGCAAGCCTGCCGTAGCAGCATCTACATTGAGTACCTCAGCAAGGTGATTGACTTTATGGGAATCGGGTTTTGGTTTTAGGTTCCAGCGCATGATTTAATTTTGAAAGCCAAATATACACAATGCCTTATTGGCCTTTAAATCTATTACTATATATTTTCCCAATAGTGCATCGGTAACCGGCCCAATTTCGAGTATCATCAATTATCTCAGTTATTTTACCGTTTTTATTTATTTTGTAAGCAAAACTATTTAAACTCCCTTTTGCATTCATGCTTTGAATTGCCAGAAGTTCTGCTTCATATTGCATAACTAAATTTATTTCATCTTGGGTAAGTTTCTCAATATTATAATTTGGAGTCTCAAAATACACATCCCCTTTCTTTTTTCCAATCTTATAATATCCGTACATACTTGCAATATCGCCACCTTTCCAATCTAGAGTATATGATTCCCCTTCTTTTAGATTTTTAATTGGTGTTTTATTTAAAAATTTATTTGAATCTATGGAATCTAAAATGATATTAAGGAATCCTGATTTGTTCTCTTTCAGATTAATCTTCCTAGATTTTTGCTCTCCACGTATATCGTAGTAACTGATTTCATACAATCCATCAGGCAAACTATCTAATTTCAAAGTATCTTTAACTGAGAAACGCATAGGTATGTTTCTTGAGAAAAAAATTGAATCCCTATGAATCACCTGAAGTCCATAAACCTGAACAGAACTTGTATTATCCCCGCATGCTCTTGAAAAAGAAATTTTCAAGGCATTATTAGACCTTTGACAACCGCCAAGGAGTATTGAAAAGAATAACAGAAATAAAACTCTCTTCATTACAGACGTTTAGTTAGTGACTATAGTAGCAGGTTCATTTAAAATCTCATTACCATCTTTAGAGACGGTCAGATATGCAGGGGCACTATCATCTTCGCCTATAAACACAACACCACATTTATAAATATATTTGCCGTTCTTAAATGTATAATGATGATTCCCGCCGCTACCTTCAGGCACATATTCACCATTCGGTATTATGAGATCCGGCTTATCGCTCATTAGAGCATTTATTTTCCAAGACACATAACGATATTTACCATTAGGCATCTCATCAATTCTGATTCTGTACTTTTTGGTAAGCAGAATACAAACAGGGTTAGTGAATTTATTAATGGATAAATGCAAATTAGTTTTCTCAAATCCAATCAGTGCGGCTTTCTTTTTGATCTCAGCATCTGATTGATAATTTACAGTAAGCAGGGTGCCATCATAATCAATCCAAACGCTACCGCTAGCAAGCATAATCCCTCTCCAACCCACAGCAGACCAGTCTTTTAAAGGGTCAGAGTTTACAATCATAGTAATCAGCTTGCTGTCAAACACCTCATCAAACCTTTTCAGGAATTCATCTTTATTTTTTACGGGTGGGATAGGATATTCTCTTTTTAGCGGATAGTTAACATATGCAGCGAGTTTTTGCCTGTCATTATTTTTAAAATAACTAATAAAGCTAGCAATTACTTCTTTATGCTCTTTACTAAGCTCATCCTGTGCATTAGCATTAACAGCATAAAACAGGAACAAGACAATAAGTATTGCTCTTTTCATACTAATTATCCTCTCTGTCGCTATACTTCTTCTTAGCAGCTTTCCCCTCCGGTACAAACCCACCCACAATAACCACAATTTCGCCTTTAGGTTCTTTCTTAGTAAAATGCTCCAAAACTTCAGTTGCAGTACCGCGAACGGTTTCTTCGTGCAACTTGGACAACTCACGAGAAACAGACACCTGTCGGCTTTCCCCAAAGTATTGCATAAATTCCGTTAAGGTTTTAACCAGTTTGTGTGGTGATACATAAAATATCATGGTGCGGGTTTCTTCGGCAAGTGCCAAAAAGCGCGTTTGCCTACCTTTTTTATCGGGAAGGAAGCCTTCGAAAACAAATTTATCGTTGGGCAGGCCACTGTTTACGAGTGCAGGCACAAAAGCCGTAGCACCCGGCAGGCACTCCACGGGAATGTTATTCTCTACGCAGGCACGGGTCAGCAAGAATCCGGGATCGGATATAGCGGGTGTTCCCGCATCAGATATCAGGGCAATCACCTCACCCCCCTGAATGCGCTGGATAATGCCCTCCACCGTTTTATGTTCGTTGTGCATGTGGTGGCTGTGCATGTGTGTCCCAATATCAAAATGCTTAAGCAGTTTAGCACTGGTACGGGTATCTTCGGCAAGTATCAGGTTAGCTTCCTTAAGCACTTTTATGGCGCGAAAGGTCATATCTTCCAGATTGCCTATGGGTGTAGGAACTATATATAATTTGGACATTTATGCAAATTTTTTCTCGACAATAGCCATAAAACGCTCTTCGTACTCTTCCTTGTCTTTCCAGTCATTATAATCTGGTTTTACAAGTTCATTGATGAAGTCGCGGGCCTCGTCAAAAGTATTGATGGTATTAAGCTGCGACAGTACACGGTTAAGATCGTCTGTGCTTCCTCCAAAAAGATTCTTCTCAAAAGCGATACGGTCATTAAGCCCAAGCGAAATGCTTTTACCCAAACTATCATTTAGCGATTTTGGCCTTTCAAAGTCATTACGCGAAGCGATGTTACCGCGAACGGTACTTTCCTGTTTTGGCTCTTCTTTAGGCGCTTCAGCTTTTGGTTCTTCCTTTACAGGCACCTCAACTTTTGGTTCTTCCCTTTTCTCTTGTGCCTTAGGCTCCTCAGCTTCTGTCTTTTCCTCAACTTTAGGCTCTTCAGATTTTGTAGGCTCCCAGTCGCGCCAATCCCTTACGACAGGTTCCGAGGGAGCTTCATCAGCCTTAGGCTCTTCAGCTTTTGGCTCTTCACTTTTGCCTTCTGCTTCTTTAGACTTATTCACATCTTCTTTCTTTATGAATTCGGGCTCTTTATAGTCCTTATAATCCTCAAAAGTTATCTCTTTTTGTTTTACAGGCTCTTCAGGAGCTGCTTCCCTTTCAAAAGCAAGCGTAAAATTAAGCCCTGAGTCTTCTATTTTTGTGTCAGGATCCGGCTGTATGGTTTCTACCTCACCATCCGTGGCTTTTTCCTCTTCTTCTATCGTACTGTCTTCTTCTTTTTCAAAAACGGCCACAACTGCCTCTTCTATTGCCTTAAGCTCTTCTTCCGGCTTTTCCAGCTCCGGTATGGCAACAGGCTCTTCTTGTTTCTCTTCTTCTGGTTCTTCGGCCTTCACCGTTTCTTTCGGCTCTTCAGTTTTCACTTCTTCAGCCGCAGGCTTTTCGTTAATCTGCTCTTTTGGCTCTTCCGCTTTTATCTCCTCACCTTTGCCTTTTGCCTCTTTTGCCTTTTCAGCTTCTGCTTCCTCAGCCTTGTGCCTGGCTTTTTCTTCTTTTGCTTTTTCCTCTGCCGCCTCTACTTCATTGGCATGAACTTTTGGTTCCTCTTCCAGTCCATATATTTCTTCAAGCGCTTCTTCTGCCGACGCGTGCCCTATAGTAGGCTTCACATCACTGAAATTATCTTCCACGAACCTCAGTACAGAGATCTTTTCATACAGCTTCAGCGTTTCCTGCTGTAGCTGGTCAAGCTCCGCCCTGTTCTTCAATTTGAGTATCCTGTGAGCAATGCTGATCAGTTCGGCTTCTAATTTTTTCTTCATAACTTTTAGAATTATAGGAAGTGGCGCAATAGTTTTTTAATAAATTTGTTTTATACAAAGTAAAACAAAACATTTAAGTTTTACACCCTGAAAATTACAAAATGTTTCTTGAAAATACAGTAAATCATAAAGAACAATTCGGCTGGATAGAGGTCATCTGCGGGTCGATGTTTTCGGGCAAGACCGAAGAGCTTATCCGCCGGCTGAGAAGGGCACAATTTGCCAAACAAAAGGTAGAGATCTTCAAGCCTGCCATAGAAACCCGCTACCACGACGAAATGGTGGTGTCGCACGATGCCAACGAGATCCGCTCTACTCCCGTAACCTCATCGGCAATGCTGAAGCTATTGGCACAAGGATGCGATGTGGTAGGCATTGACGAAGCACAGTTTTTAGACGACGAGATCGTAACTGTTTGCAACGACCTTGCCAACAGCGGCATCCGTGTTATTGTTGCCGGGCTGGATATGGACTTTAAGGGAAATCCTTTTGGCCCAATGCCCGCCCTTATGGCTACTGCCGAATATGTAACCAAAGTTCACGCAGTATGCACCCGCACCGGAAACCTTGCACATTTCAGTTTTCGTAAAGCTAATAACGACAACCTTGTACTGCTTGGCGAAACCGAAGAATATGAACCGCTTAGCAGGGCTGCTTATTATGAGGCGATGAGGGAAGCAGCAAAGCCAAAAACCTTTAAAGGAGGCACTGAAGAACAAGCAGAAATTTTGTAATATTTAGCTAAATTTCACGCATTCGGATAGAATTTTTATTTGTACGGATAAATTTATTACATTTGTACGTATAAATATTTTATCATGGACACAAAGTTAACTTTGAAACTCGACAAGGATATTATTGAGAAAGCAAAAGTATATGCTTCAACAACTAACAGAAGTTTATCTTCTATTGTTGAATCTTATTTTCAATCATTGACTTCTGAAAAAAAAACAGAATCAGATGAATTTGAAATAACTGCTTTTGTTCGAAGCATGGCTTCAGAAAAATCACTGCCAACAGATCTGGATGAAAAAGAATATTTTGATTACTTATCACAAAAGCATCAATAATGAAATTATTCCTTGACACTAATGTCATGCTTGATCTTTTAGGCAACCGTGTTCCGTTTTTTGAAGATGCTGCTAAAATTGTTTCTTTAGCAGATAAGGGGAAGGCAACAATGGCTGTTTCTGCACTCTCTTATGTAACTACTGATTATTTTTTGAGCAAGATTCTTTCGCCATCTAAAAGCAAAGAAGGCTTAAGAAAGTTTAAAGCTGTTTGTGAAACCATTTCTTTAGATGAAATTGTAATTGAAAAAAGTTTAAACTCTAATTTTTCTGACTTTGAAGATGGATTACAGTATTACTCTGCCGTAAAATCAGATTGCAACTATATAATTACACGAAACACAAAAGACTTCAAGAGTTCTGAAATACCTGTAATGACTCCACAAGAATTTTTAATTTTTTTAAAACAGCAATCTTGAGCCTTAAAATCCAGGATATCATACCCGCGCTGCATTCCCAATTTGAGGGAGTTGAGCAGAATATGGAAATTGATAATGTTTCCATAGACAGCCGTTCGCTGCAAAACAACAGCGGCACTCTCTTTTTTGCCCTTGGCGGACAAAACCGCGACGGACACCAATACATTAACGAGCTTATAAAAAAAGGCGTAGTCAATTTTGTTGTAACACACATTCCTGCAGGCTCAGAAGGAAAAGCCAATTTTTTTATCGTAGGCAATACACTTAAGGCATTACAGGATTTTGCTATCTATTACAGGCAGCTTTTCAGCTTCCCTGTTATTGCCATTACAGGCAGTAGCGGAAAGACCATCGTAAAAGAATGGCTCAACTACCTGCTAAGCCCCGACTATAACATTATCCGTAGCCCTAAGAGCTACAACTCACAGGTCGGTGTACCATTATCAATCATTGGCATCAACCAAAAGCATAACCTTGGTATTTTTGAAGCAGGGATTTCCCTTCAGGGAGAAATGGAAAAACTCGAACCTATCATCCGTCCGGATATTGGAGTTTTGACCAACATTGGCTCCGCTCACGATGAAGGTTTTGCCAGCCGGGAAGAAAAAATAAGTGAGAAGCTAAAGTTATTTGCTAACGTAAAATTGCTCATTTGCCAAAAGAACGATGCAGTAACAAGGGCTCTCAACCCAAACATAAAAACTTTTACCTGGGATTATTCCGAAGGTGCCGATGTTACCATTGGCAGCAGCCAAAGCTTTGGCAAAACGACCCTTACTATTACAAAAGGCATCAACAGTTTTAACGCTGAGATTCCGTTTACCGATGACGCTTCTATAGAAAATGCCATTAACAGCCTGATGATACTGTTGCACCTTGGCTACAGCCATGACGTGATTAGGGAACGCCTTGCAGGATTGTACCCTGTTGAGCTTCGACTGCAGGTAAAGAACGGCATCAATGGCTGCACGATTATAGACGACAGCTTCAGCTCTGACTATCAATCACTGAAAATTGCACTCGACTTTTTAGAGCAGCACAAGACACATACTAAAAAAACAATAATCCTGTCTGACGTTTTCCAAAGCGGGTTTGAAACCGAAGAGCTTTATGCTAAGGTGTCACGATTGCTTTCAGGGCATAACATCAGCCAGGTCATAGGCATAGGCGAAACCATCAGTCGCGAGTTGGCCGATTTCCCTAACTTTTTTCCGTACAGCACTACGCAGGAATTCCTCGCCCATTATAAAGCCAATGCGTTTGAGAACGAAACCGTTTTGGTTAAAGGCGCAAGAAGCTTCCGTTTTGACGAGATCGTAGTATTCCTTGAAGAAAAGACCCATGAAACGGTATTGGAAATCAACCTGAACGCCATTGTACACAACCTCAACTTCTATAAAAGCCGGCTGAAGCCTGAAACCAAGATCATGGTTATGGTAAAGGCCTTTGGCTACGGGAGCGGCAGTTATGAGATTGCCAAAGCATTGTCGCATCAAAAAGTAGATTACTTAGGTGTGGCTTTTGCCGATGAGGGTATTGCATTACGTAATGCAGGCATCAAGACACCGATTATTGTAATGAATCCTGAGAGGACTGCCTTTGCCGCAATGGCAGCTTACAATCTGGAGCCGGAAGTATATTCGGCGAAAGAGTTGAGAGCATTTATTACTGTCGCACAACAAAAGAATCTTTCCAACTACCCTATCCACATCAAACTGGACACAGGCATGCACCGCCTTGGCTTTATGGAAAACCAGCTCGATGAGCTTATCGACCTGCTTACAAACAACAATTTTGTCGCAGTAAAAAGTATTTTCTCGCACCTGTCATCAAGTGATGTACCTGATTACCGAGATTTCACCCTTGGGCAGATCGATAATTTTGAAAGATGGTCGACAAAATTGATGTCCGAACTTGAGATAAAGCCACTAAGACATATACTGAACACTTCGGGAATTTACAATTTCCCACAGGCACAATATGATATGGTACGCCTGGGCATTGGCCTGTATGGCGTCGGCAACGACGAGACCGAGCGCCAGCAGCTCGAAACCGTGGGTACGCTTAAAACCGTTATCCTTCAAATAAAAGACATAGAAGCCGGCGAAAGCATTGGCTACAGCCGAAGGTTTATGGCCAGCGAGCCCATCCGTATCGCTACACTACCTGTTGGCTATGCCGATGGTATTCCGAGAGCATGGGGCAACCAAAAAGGCTATGTAACCATCAATGGAAAAAAGGCTGTGATAACTGGAACCATATCGATGGATATGATGATGGTAAACATTACGGGAATTGACTGTAAAGAGGGCGACAGGGCCGTGATATTTGGAAAAGCACCTACCGTTGTAGAGATGGCTGCTACTTTAGGTACAATACCCTATGAGATACTAACGAGTATTTCGCAGCGCGTTAAGCGGGTTTTTTATAAAGAATAAAAAAATGTTTGTATCTTAGGCTAACCAAAACATTATTCAAACCTCAAAAAAACCTAAGCTTATGGGATTTGCAAAAGAATTTAAAGAGTTTGCCCTTAAGGGTAATGTACTTGACCTTGCAGTCGGTGTTGTTATCGGTGCCGCGTTTGGTGCCATCGTAAAATCTATGGTAGAAGACATCATAACACCGCTGATATTAACCCCGGTACTTAAGACCGCCGGACTTGAAGATATTAAAGACCTTACCTGGGGTGCCGGTGTAAAATACGGTAACTTTATATCGAATGTGCTTTCTTTCCTGATTGTCGCTTTTGTACTGTTCCTTGTTATTAAAGGAGTGAATGCAATGCGTAAAAAAGAGGTTGAAGCACCTGCTGAACCGCCAGCACCTACCAATGAGGAAAAACTGCTTATGGAAATACGTGATGCCCTAAAGGCTAAACAATAAGTTTAGAATATAACACACTCAGTATAAAAGACGTTTCCGCTACGCTATATATTCTATTGTTTAACAAAACCGTCCTTAAAGGGCGGTTTTTCTTTGTTATATTTTTGTGCGTTGAAACACTTTTATAACTAATTTTGCCGAAAATATTATAATTAATAACACTCGAAATTATGAAAGTTGCAGTTGTAGGCGCTACCGGAATGGTAGGCGAAGTAATGCTGAAAGTACTGGCAGAAAGAAATTTTCCAATAACTGAATTGATACCGGTGGCTTCTGAGAGGTCGGTTGGTAAGGAAATCGAATTTAAGGGAAATAAGTATAAGGTGGTGAGCCTTGACACTGCCGTAAGCATGAAGCCGCAAATAGCGCTTTTCTCAGCGGGCGGTGATACTTCTAAAGAGTGGGCTCCAAAATTTGCCGAAGCTGGAACTACCGTTATTGATAACTCAAGCGCATGGAGAATGGACCCAACCAAAAAACTGGTTGTTCCTGAAATCAATGCCGGCGAGCTTACTAAAGAAGATAAGATCATAGCCAACCCTAACTGCTCTACCATCCAGATGGTACTGGCATTAGCACCGCTGCACAAAAAATACAACATTGAGCGCGTGGTTGTTTCTACCTACCAGTCGGTTACAGGAACAGGCGTTAAGGCTGTTAAGCAGCTGGAGAACGAATATGCAGGCATTGAAGGCGAAATGGCATACAAATACCCTATTCACCGTAATGCAATCCCTCAGATAGACGTTTTTGAAGCAAACGGCTATACCAAAGAGGAAATGAAAATGACAAAAGAGACCAAGAAGATCCTTGGTGACGATTCGGTTAAAGTAACAGCTACTACTGTTCGTATCCCAACTGTAGGCGGGCACAGCGAGTCGGTTAACATTGAATTCACTAACGACTTTGATGTAAATGAGGTTCGTGCTATCCTTGCGGCTACACCGGGCATCACTATTCAGGATGATCTTGATGCATTCTCTTACCCAATGCCGCTATATGCTGAAGGTAAAGATGATGTTTTCGTAGGCCGTATCCGTCGTGACGAAAGCCAGGACAACACCCTTAACATGTGGATCGTTGCCGATAACCTTAGAAAAGGTGCTGCTACCAATGCGGTTCAGATCGCTGAGTACCTAACAGCAAATGGATTAGTATAATCTCACAAGATAAATGATATGGAAACCCTGCAATGAGAATTGCAGGGTTTTTTGTGGCTGTTTTGTCTTTGCGAACGGAACGCAGTGGAGTGTGGCAATCTTTTTAGATTGCTTCGTTGTACTTCCTCGCAATGACAGAACGATATTATCATTAAATTTACCAAATGAGAAAAGATAGAAGATATATGTTAGCCGGTGGTATCTCAATACTTTTAGGATGGTTCGGTGTAGGATATGGCTTTACGTGCACATCCTGCTATCCATATAACACACCCTGTTTTTGTGGTGGAATACTTTTATTCATTCTAGGTATGGTATTTTTTATCATAGGAGCCAATACTAAATCATATAAGTAAGAAATAAAATTATTCCCCTAACGGGAAACTACTCATCCCCAATATCGCGTAGCGATTTAATTTCGGTAGAATAATCATTGACCAATCTCATAATTTCCCGTAGGGAATAAATCCTATCATGTTAAAACCTTCCTAATTGCAACTTTATTGCATTTAATTAAATTCTTTTTATACCTTTGCCCTAATGAAAAGAAAGTTCGCCATATTTAACCTGGCCCTGATGGCATTAGTGCAGCTCACTATTGCCTACCAATCTTTTCATGCCTTTAGCCATACCCACAATGCTTATGAGCACCATGAGCTAAAAAAAGAAGGCAAACATTTTACTGCCGCCGATAATCACGACCATGAGGACGAAGACTGTTCTGTCTGTGATTTCCATTTTGATTACTTCATCCAGCCACAGCAATTCTGCTTAAGGCTAGATTTTCCTTTTAACGAAATACCCTACCGCTTTAACAGCGTAGAAAATACAGCTTCGGTATTCGCCGGAAGTTTGTTTTCGCATAGGGGGCCGCCAAGTTTGGCATAGGCCTCACCCTGACTCCCTCTCAAAGGAGAGGGACACTCTTGCTTACTTACTCATACAGATTTGCTCTGCAAATTTATTTCGTAATCCCCATTCACCCCTCTCCTTCGGAGAGGGGCCGGGGGTGAGGCCAGAACTGAATTAATTATTCATTCTGAACGAAAACAATCATGCGATTTTACAATATCCTTCTTGCCGTATTTATGGCAGGAACCCTGTGCGCGTATTCCCAGAACACCATTAGCGGGAGCGTTACCACAACCCAGAATACCCCTCTTGACGGGGCACATATCCATATTGAACAGCTGCATGCGGCAAGCAATCCCGATGGTAGTTATGAAATTCATAACGTGCCATCCGGCGAGCATCGCCTTGTGGTATCGTTTGTAGGTTTTAAAACACTTGACACACTAATTACGGTACAACAGCAGCTGCGTTTTGATGCCGTGCTGAAGCCTGAGGCTTCACAGCTACAGGAGGTCGTGCTGACTGAAAACAATGCTGTACCTAAAAACACTATTCACGAAGAGAAGCTGAAAACTGCCACCATCGAAAAATACAGTGATGCTTCCCTTGGTGATGCCTTGAAGGAAATTGCCGGTGTATACAGCCTTAAAACAGGCAATACCGTAGTGAAGCCCGTTATTAACGGGTTGCACAGCAGCAGGGTTCCGATACTATCGAATAATGTTCGTCTTGAAGACCAGCAATGGGGCACGGAACACGCCCCTAACCTTGATATTAATGCCGCAGGAAAAATATCGGTCATAAAAGGCGCCAACGCCCTGCAATATGGCGGTGACGCCATTGGCGGACTGGTACTGGTAGAACCTGTTTCGGTATTGAAGGATACACTGTTTGGAAAGACCATCATGAACCTGGCATCTAACGGGCGTGGTGGCAGCATATCGTCAAGCCTGCATAAAGGCGCAGAAAAAGGATGGGCATGGAATGCAGCGGGTACTTTCAAGTACTTTGGCGACAGGCAAACACCTGACTATGCGTTATCAAACACTGGTAATCGCGAAACTAATTTTGCTGGTGACCTGAAATACATTGGCGACAGCTATGATATTTCCGCCTATTACAGTTTGTATGATGCGGAAATAGGCATTGCAAAGGCAACCCACATTGGCAGCATATCCGATCTGGTGCGTGCCATCAACAGCAAAGAGCCTTCGGTAATCGAGCCTTTCACTTACGACATTGATGCACCAAAACAGGATGTGGTACACCATTTGGCAAAGCTCAATTTCAATAAAAGATTCAGTGACAATTCAAGCCTTTCCGTGCAGTATGCCTTTCAGCACAACAGCCGAAAGGAGTTTGACATACGACGTGGCCCTTATGCCGACAAACCTGCTCTTGACCTTACCCTGGTTACGCATTCGGGGCAAGCCGACTGGAAAAAAGAAATGGATGCCTTTACACTGAAAAGCGGTGTAAGTTTTTCGGCACAGGATAATAACTCGAGTCCTGATACAGGCATACGTCCGCTTATCCCTAATTATAAAAAAACCGATGCCGGAGCTTATGGCATTGCCAGCTATGCCTTTTCTGACAGCTTTACCGGAGAAGCAGGATTGCGTTACGACTTCTCTCACATGGAAGCCTCAAAATATTACCAGAAAACCAGATGGACAAGCCTGGGGTATGATGGTGTATATGATCATTTTATTGTTGCCGATGCAGGAACTCAATGGCTAACGTCTCCTGATTTTACCTTTCATAACATTTCGGCAAGTTTGGGAATACGCAAACAACTAAACAGTGGTTATCAATTTTTGGCGAATGCCGGACTAGCCATGCGCAACCCTAATCCGTCGGAACTGTTTAGTGACGGGCTGCACCACTCTACCGGGACAATTGAGCTGGGCAATCTTGGCATCCAAAAAGAAGAATCGTATAAGCTGTCGGCTACCCTGTTAAAAACGGATGGCGCGTTTACGTTTGAAGCCACTCCGTACCTGAATATGATCAACAACTTTATTTATCAGTCACCAATAGGGATCGAACAAAGCATAAGGGGAGCATTCCCTGTATATGAATACAAACAGACTGATGCTCTTATGGCAGGTCTGGACCTACATACCAACTGGAAAATAGACCGCCACTGGCAGCACAACCTTTCTTTCGCCTACCTGTATGGACAAGACATTAGTAATGACCTGCCGCTTATAGAAATGGCTCCGATGAATCTTGTCAACACTATCCGTTATGACGTAAAAGACTGGCATGGCTTTTATGCGGAAGTGCGCAACGAGTCGGTATTTACCCAAAAACGTTATCCCGATAACAACTTTACAACTCAGATCCCTGTAAATGGCGAGTTTGTAGAAACGCTGGTTGACATCAGCACTCCACCCAAAGGCTACAGCCTGTTCCACTTCAGTTCGGGTATGACATTTAAAACATCCGAGAATACCGGACTGGCAGTAAACTTTTCGGTACTGAATATCTTCGACACCACATATCGCGATTACCTGAATCGCCAGCGCCTTTATGTAGACGATACAGGCCGCAACTTTCAATTACAGTTAAAATTCAATTATTAATCCATAAAATTTCTATCAAAATGAAAAACTTAAAAATTTCAGCCTTAGCACTAATCACAATCATTACTTTTTCGTCGTGCAGCAGCGATGATACCGCAACACTTGTAAACGAAGAAGAAGTGATCACTACAGTTACGGCGACATTCACTCCGCAGGGCGGCGGAACACCTATAGTACTTACATCCCGAGACCTTGACGGCGACGGCCCTGACAAACCTGTTGTAACCGTATCAGGCAATTTCGCAAAAGGAGCGGTATATAACGGAGCGGTAACTTTCCTGAACGAACTTGAAACCCCTGCCGGCAACATTACCGAAGAGGTATTTGAAGAAGGACACGAGCACCAGATATTCTTCACACAGGCAGGACTTGGTACTTTTGCATACACAGATACTGATGTAAACGGTAACCCGATCGGGCTTAAGTTTACCTATACAGCGGCACAAAATGCAGCTACAGGAAACTTAACGCTACGCCTTATACACGAACCTAACAAAGATGCTGAAGGTGTAGCACAGGGTATCATCACTAACGCAGGTGGTAGCACTGATGCCGAAGTGGTGTTCAATGTGAACGTTGAGTAAACTATTGCAAAATGAATATTTTCCCCGCTATCTTACTATGAGATAGCGGGGATTTTATTTGTTATCCTAAGATTTAATTTTTGTTAAATTCCTAATAATAAATTCATTAACTTTAAAGGAACCTTCTAATTTTTGTTTAAATTAAAATCCTTTTAGCCTATGAATTCAAAATTTACTCAAATTGTAAGGATATTGCTTGGGCTTATCCTGATCGTTTTCGGCGTAAACAAAATCTACTCTTTTATCCCGCTGCCACAGCCGCCACCGCAAGCCGCCGATTTTATGGCCTCACTGGCTGACACGGGTTACATTCTCACTCTCGTTGCCATATTTGAAATTATCATCGGGTTCCTGCTTATCTGCAGGATGTGGGTTCCGTTTGTGCTTTTGTTATTAGTTCCGTTATCGCTTAACATTCTGCTGTTCCACCTGTTCCTGGACATCCCGGCGATAGGCACGGCATTATTGGTAGCAATCCTTAACGGTATACTGATTTACAAGCACCGATTGAAATACAAGCCTTTGTTTACTTCTTAAGAAACTGTTTTTGCTATTTTTGTGTATCAAACACGATCTGATGAAAAAAACAATAACCATTATGGCTGCAGCCTGTAGCCTGACCTTAAATGCACAGATGCACGAAAATAGCAAAACCTCTATTAAATATCCCGTAACACACAAGGGAGATGTTGTTGATACTTATTTTGGAACAAAAGTACCTGACCCCTACCGTTGGCTTGAAGACGACCGCTCTGAAGAGACAGCTGCATGGGTAAAGGCCGAAAACGAAGTTACTTTTGATTACCTTTCACAAATACCATTCCGTGCTGCCATTCGCGCACGGCTGGAAAAACTATGGAATTACGAGAGGATAAGCGCACCATTCAAGGAAGGCGATTTTACCTACTACTACAGGAATAACGGATTGCAGAACCAGTCGGTTCTATACCGCAAGGGCAAAGACGGAAAAGAGGAGATTTTCCTTGACCCAAATACATTGTCTAAAGACGGAACTACTTCGCTTGGTGGCGTGAACTTCACCAAAAAAGGCGACCTTATGGCCTATTCGATCTCCGAAGGAGGCAGCGACTGGCGAAAAGTATTCGTTATGGATACCAAAACAAAAAAACTGATTGGTGAAACTATTGTTGATGTAAAATTCAGCGGTATTTCATGGTACGGAAGCGAGGGCTTCTATTATTCAAGCTATGACAAACCTGTGGGCAGCGAGCTGTCTGCAAAAACCGACCAGCATAAATTATACTACCACAAACTTGGCACCTCGCAAAAAGAGGACAAAGTCATCTTTGGGCATGATATAAAAAGGCGTTATGTAGGCGGTGGTGTAACCGAAGACAAACGCTATCTTATCGTATCGGCGTCGGAAGCCACTTCAGGTAATGAACTTTATATTAAAGACCTCACCAAAGCTAACAGCAAATTTATCGCCCTTACCAATAACTTTGATACCGACAGCCATATTATAGACAACAATGGAAGTACGCTTTATATTGCTACCAATTACAATGCCCCAAATATAAAAGTCGTTACCGTTGACGCAGAAAATCCGCAGCAGAAAAACTGGAAAGACCTTATCCCTGAAACAGAAAATGTGCTTTCTGCATCTACGGGTTCAGGCTATATTTTTGCAGAATATATGAAAGACGCTGTATCAGTAGTTAAACAATACGACTACAACGGTAAGCTCGTGCGCGACATTACCCTTCCTGGATTGGGTACCGCAGGTGGTTTTGGCGGAAAGAAAGAAGAAAAAACATTGTATTACTCGTTTACCAACTACACTACTCCGGGAACGATTTATTCTTTTGATCCTAAATCTGGCAAATCAGAACTGTACCAACGTCCGAAAGTAGATTTCAACAGCGACGACTTCGAATCGAAGCAGGTATTCTACACCTCAAAAGACGGCACCAAGATACCGATGATCATTACCTATAAAAAAGGCACTAAGCTTGATGGCAAGAATCCAACCATACTTTATGGTTATGGCGGTTTCAACATCAGCCTTACACCAAGCTTTAGCATATCCAATGCGGTTTGGATGGAAAATGGCGGTATTTATGCCGTAGCTAACCTTCGCGGCGGAGGTGAGTATGGCAAAAAATGGCACGATGCAGGCACTAAGCAACAAAAACAAAATGTATTTGACGATTTTATTGCCGCAGCGGAATTCCTTATTATAAACAAGTATACATCGTCTAACTACCTTGCTATAAGCGGTGGCTCTAATGGTGGACTGCTTGTTGGTGCTACCATGACCCAGCGCCCTGACCTTATGAAAGTTGCACTTCCGGCAGTTGGTGTGCTTGACATGCTACGTTACCATACCTTTACGGCAGGTGCAGGATGGGCATACGACTACGGTACCTCCGAAGACAGTGCCGAAATGTTCAATTACCTGAAAGGCTATTCACCGGTACAGAATGTGAAAAAAGGGGTTCAGTATCCTGCAACACTTGTTACCACGGGTGACCATGATGACCGCGTAGTTCCGGCGCACAGCTTTAAGTTTGCTGCCGAACTTCAGGACAAACAAACAGGCAATAACCCTGTATTAATCAGAATTGGAGTTAAGGCAGGACACGGAGCAGGAAAATCTATCGCGCAAATGATAGACGAGTACAGCGACATACAGGCATTTACGCTTTACAATATGGGCGTTACTCCGAATGTGAAGAAGTAAGTTTTCAGACTCAGATATTAAAAAATCTATTATTGCAGTAATGCGGTAATAGATTTTTTTTTTGCTTACAGTCATTGCGAGGAACGAAGCAATCTATTTCGAGATTCATCTTCTTCATTAATTGCGGTCGAGATGAAGACATTTAGCAATCCGCGATAATCTGCCCAAATCCGCGTCATCCGCTTTCAATTGTTGAGATTGCCGCGTTCCGTTTCACTTCACTCGCAATGACTGGCAGTACTAAAGACTGTAACTGAAAACTAAAGAAAATACGAGATCTGTATCGAGCCGTAATAGAATCCTGTAATAACATTGTTCGAAAGCTCTTTGCCACGGTAGTTGAAGGAATAGGAATAATTCCAATTGTTGTAGCGGTACTTCACACCTACTTCGGCATTAAAGCGAAAAGGTATCAGCGGAAATGTGACAGGGCTGGTATCGTTAAAATGACTGCCTAAAATAGTGGCATCATACTGCATATATTGCAAATTAGGGTTCAGGTACAGCATAAGCTCACGATGCTGCTTGTAAGCCTCTTTATCTTTATTCAGCACCGAATTGTGCAGGCTTGAATCATACATGGGATGCAGCATGTTTTTAAGGCTTATACGCATCATTCCGCCGATACTGGCACTGTTCCATATCGTACCTATATTTACTTCGCCTAAAAGATGCATATCTACTTTTTCTTTAAAGCGTTCACCAAATACCTTATGCGAATAGTAAGCTCCTATTTGTACCGCAGCAGCAGTAGTGATCTGGTGCTGCCAGCCACGCACGGTGGGATAACCGACGATGGCGTGCAATCCCCGCTGTACAGCCTCGGCGCCTGACTCAGGGCCTACTACCCCGCCCTGAACGTTTAATTTCAGAACGCTTTCATTTTGGTAAAAATTGTTGATGCCGAATTCACCGAAAAGATAGCCTGCAAAAGGCCTGTCGTTTACGTTGATATCTTCGGCGCGTACGGATTGTGGATTGTAGATGTACTGTCCTACCCTGAAATCGTAGATCTTTTTAGCAAGCTTGTCATCTGATTTATCACTGAGGTAGCGGTAAAAGAATTCCATCCCCGCCGTATAATACTGGTCGTTGATGGGAGATGTATAGAGGTCGTTATCGGTAATGAGGCCGATTTCTGCAGGCTTTTGTCCCCACGATAGGGAAAAGCACAACAACGCTACTATACTCAGGATTATTCTCACTTATTGTAATCGAGCTTAACGTAGCGCATTAGTTTCACGATCCTGCCTTTGCGTCTTTCGGTATAGCCTGAAGATCGCGTCGCCCTGAATTTCCTTGGGTTCGGAAGTATTGCTGCAATTCCGGCAGCCTCATATTTGGTAAGGTCTTTAGCATCTTTATGATACCAGTGTTGCGAAGCAGCCTGAGCGCCATAAACACCGTCGGCCATTTCTATGCTGTTCAGGTACACTTCCATAATGCGTTCTTTGCTCCAAAGCAGTTCTATAAGCACGGTAAAGTAAGCTTCAAGCCCTTTACGGATGTAGCTCCTGCCCTGCCAAAGGAAAACATTCTTTGCTGTTTGCTGTGATATGGTACTGCCCCCTTTAAGTTTTTTGCCTTTCTGGTTACTCTTAAAAGCTTTTTGCATCGCCTTGAAATTAAACCCGTTATGCGTAAGAAAAAGATCATCCTCACTGGCAATAACCGCTTTTTGAAGATTCGGCGAAATCTCTTCGATAGGCACCCAATCATGGCTGGAAGTCATTTCCCTGCCATTGTCTTTCATTTCAAAAGCCCTTGAAATCATCAATGGGGTAAACGGTACCGGCACAAAACGGAAGATAACAACCGAAATTACCGATAGGGCAACAAACCATAAGAATATCTTGAAAAGAAAACGGGCTATTTTTTTGAACATAGAACAGATTGGTTAACGAAAGGCGAAATTACGAATTTGTTGGTTATTTATTTTAATCCGAAAATTAATTTAAAGATACATTGTGTGATTATCCTCTTATATTTGATAGCCAATCATAAATCAAAATCATGAAAAAAATAGTTATCCTGTTGCTTATACTATGTTTAGCATCCTGTTCGGAACGGAAAAAAGTAACGAATAATTTTGAATCACTTCCGCTTCCCAAATATAGCGAAACAGCGCTGCTACAAGATTTCGATATTTTAGTGAACAGCCTTAAAGAAGCCCATACCGGAATCTACTGGTACACTTCTCCCGAAGAATTTGATAAACTGGTACAACAGCAGCGTTTAAAAATTAAAGACAGTCTCAATGGGTTAGAATTTTACAATATCGCGGCTCCCATAGTTGCTTTTACCAAAGAAGACCATTGCGACATATCGGTATCTGAAGAAGTGGCTGCCTTTACTAAAGAAAAGGGCAAATTCATGCCGCTGTCTATTATCAACTTAAAAAACAAACCCTACATACTCAACGATCCGGATGCTTCGATATCCATTATTGGATGGCAGCTGCTAAAAATAAACAACGTAAAGATTGAAGACATTTACAGCCGCATTTTTGCGACCATTGGTGCAGATGGGTACATAGAGATATCCAAATACAGGGCCTTGGACGCGCACCGGCTAGCTGTTGAATATGCCCGGGTGATCAATCAGCCTGATGCGTTTACAATTACCGCACTTAACCCTAAAACAGGAGAAACAAAAGAATTGACCCTGAAAGCAATAGCCTTTGACAAGCTTAAGGCGATTACTAAGTCACTTGTAGAAGAGGGAATCATAAAACAACCAAAAGTGCCGGCGAGCCTCGATATATCCAATAATACTGCGACACTTATCCTAAACACGTTTCTTGACGACAGTTACGAGGAAGCTGGGATGGATTTTAAGAAATTCATTAAGCATTCGTTTGAAACCATCAAAAAAACAGGAATCCAGAACCTTATTATCGATGTAAGAGAAAACGGCGGAGGCACCGAAGGTAACGAGGATTACCTCTTCTCCTTTCTTACCAATAAGCCGTATACAAAATACAAGTATGTTCAGGTATCTGCATTACAATATTCGTTTTATCAATACACCGACTATAAGGAGAAGGAAGACTACCAGGAACTGGAAGCTGACCTGGCAAAAGAACACCAAAAATCAGCTAACGGGCGATTTTTAAGAAAACCGAGGATAGAGCAGCAGGCACCTTTACAACCCAATCCGTTTAGAGGACAGGTATATGTGCTCACAAGCGGATGGACCTACTCCGGCGGTGCCGAATTCTGCAGCCTTATGAAAGGACATACTAATGCGGTTTTCATAGGAGAAGAAGTGGGCGGCGGCTTTTATGGCAATACCAGCGGTTATGGCTTTGAACTCACTTTACCTAACTCAGGACTTGTAATAGATGTGCCTGTACTAAAATTTGTACTGGATGTAAAGAAAAACATCCCGAAAGGCAGGGGTGTTATCCCGGATTATGAAGTGCAGCCTACTATTGAACAGTTCATGAATGGAAAAGATGTAGAAATGGAGTTTGCTAAAACATTCATTAAAAACACACATCTTGATATTAACCACTGATACTCTTAGTTTACCAATTCACATGATTATCTATTGGAAACCAATGGTTTTTTTTATGGTGGGAGGGAGTGGTTTACAGAACTATCTGAAATTGAATATTATATTAACATTCTAACATTAGGAAAAATTAAACCAAATTAAAATGGATACATCAGATAAAGTTGCATTATTATTGGGAGGAATAGGTTTCATCATTTCGATTATAAACTTTGTAATAACACCCATTATTAATCTCAAATCAAAAAGACTAGAAAAACGTTTAGATTATAGATTCCAATTATTCGAAAAAATACTTGAATTATGGGAAACAACTAATCAACCAGTTGGTAAACAAAACATTGAACCTTTGCTTATTGAAATCAACAAATCTATCCAATTATATGGATACAACTCTGAAATTAAGCATTTCAATAAATTGGTGGCTTTTTACAATTATTACGCACAAAATCAAAATGATGATAACTTGAAAAAGTTAAAAATAAAACTAAGTGAATTCTTTTCAACCTCTTTTAACACATATAGAAAAGAAATTGCTTTGGATAAATTACCTAAAAATTAATTCTCTTAATCTATACCAGATCCCCCAACTCAGCACCAACCATACTCCCAATCGCTACACCCATACCAGGATCACTTCGCGCAATACTTTTTCGAGTTGGTTTTGGATAAGTTCAGTATTACCGAATTCGGTTGTGGTCTCGCCTTCAAAGTCAAGATTTCGTGCACCACCAAATAGTATGCGGTCATTGATATTGCGGAAGTAATAATACCCGCGGTCGATATGGAAAGTCCCTTTTATGTCGAGGTTAGGAATAGGCTCCGTGATTAGTACCTGAGCACGGGCAGGCTTTACAAGACCTTTGGTCAGTTCTCCGGCAAAGCCATTAGTCGCAAACAATAGTTTTTTGGTAAAGAAACTGAAATTTGCCAGGGCGACTTCTACACCATCGGCTTTTTCGTGATAAGACGTTACGGTATGGCTGTTCAGAATAAGAATGTTATTGGCAACAGCATCTTTCAATAAAGCCTGCATCATATTGCCGGTATCGATCTGCCCTTCGAACGGATTGAAGATAAGGTATTCGTGTATGCCTTTAAAATCGAAACGGTCTACTTCTTTGGCAAATACATCAGTCTTGAAAAGCGGCTTTAGCACTTCGTTCACGAAAGGCATACGGCGCAGGCATTCTTCATAACCTGCAGTATCCTCTTTCAGAAAAAGTTCGTAGCCACCATAAGGTTTGAAATCAATTACGGAATCGCCAAGGCGCTTTCGCAGCATCTGAAGTCCTGCCCAACGCTTTTGGATAAGCGCCAGCACTTCTTCTTCGGTATGTGTTTTGAGGTCGTCGTTAATCTCCGACAAGCTACCGAAACAGGCAAAGCCGGCGTTCTTGGTACTTGCTCCCTGCGGAAGCGGCCCACGCTCTATAATAAGTATTTTGGAATCAGGGAAACGTTCGCGCAGTCGCAGTGCAGCATGAAGCCCCACTATACCGCTGCCAACGATGGCATAATCTACATCGGTAAACCAGTTCTTGATTTCCCAGTAGCTAAACATTATACCGGAGGCATTATGTTAGAGTCGTCATCGTCATTAGCTTCTCTTACCGCTTCTTCTTCGGTAATCTTTTTACCCTTGATGGCATTGATGATAAGCGGAACCGTAGTGATCGCAACGATACCAAGTATGATGATCTCGATGTGCGACTTAAGGTCTATCTGGAACTTATCAAGGAAAAGCCCATACAGGTAGTGTCCTGCAAATATCAGTGTAAAAGCCCAAAGGAATGAACTGATGATATTGAACAGCATGAATTTCTTTTTCTCCATCTTCACGATACCCGCAATGATCGGGGCAAACGTACGGATAACCGGAAGGAAACGCGCAAAAATAATCGCACGCCCGCCGTGTTTTTCAAAGAACTCATGCGACTGCACAAGGTATTTTTTCTTGAACCAGAATGAATCTTCTTTTTGGTAAAGGTAAGTACCACTTCGGGAACCAAACCAGTAACCGAACATATTGCCTATAATCCCTGCAACTGCAACAAGTACCGATAGCAACAGTACATTCAGGAAACCGCCTTCTATGGAGAATAGCGTAGCCATAAGCTCAGCGCTGTAAATACCCGCAAGAAACAAAAGGCTGTCGCCAGGCAGGAAGAAACCTGCAAAAAGGCCGGTTTCGGCAAAAACGATAAACAATACAACGTAGATGCCCACAGGCACCCCGCCTATATGAAGATTGATATAAAACTCAGGGTTAAGCAACTCTGTCCAGTGGAAACTGTCCATAATAATAAGGTCTTTTTTTGGTAATGAATATTCTAAACTTTTTTAGCTTCCCACTTATCTACTGCCGTGGTAGCAAGGGCATTGCCCAATACATTTGTCATACTGCGTCCCATATCGCAAAAATGGTCAATAGGCAATATAAGTGCTATACCTTCCGGCGGAATGCCGAACATAGCACAGGTTGCCACAACGACTATAAGGGAAGCCCTTGGCACTCCGGCTATACCTTTACTGGTAAGCATAAGGACCAACAGCATCAGTATCTGTTTTTCAAGCGGCATGTCTATGCCATAGATCTGTGCGATAAACAAACTCGCAAAGGTCATATACATCATGCTTCCGTCAAGGTTAAACGAATAACCCAACGGCAGTGTGAACGAAACGATCTTGGGGTCGCAGCCAAAACGCTCCAGTTCTTCAGTAAGTTTCGGGAATACCGCTTCACTACTTGTGGTAGAGAATGCGATAAGAAGAGGGCCTGCCAGCCTTTTAAGCAACAACCACAGCCTGTTGCCCAGTATCAGGTATCCTACACCCAATAATATTATCCAAAGGCAAAGTATACCAAAAGCAAACGCCGCAAGGTAACTCGCATATAATTTCCATATTCCGCCGCCATAAACGGCAACCGCCGCCGATACTGCACCAAAAACTCCCAGTGGCGCTACCCACATAACGTAACTTACCATTTTTAGTATGGCATGCGCTATAGTATCTAAAACTTTTATGATAGACTCGGCTGCCTTGCCTAATGAAGCAAGCGCAATACCAAATAATATTGAAAAAATAACGATTTGTAATATCTCATTTGTCGCCATGGCTTCAAAAATACTTTTCGGAACCACGTGTGTCACGAACTGCTCCAGCGAAAATGCATGTACATTGTTCACCAGGTCATCGGCAGGCTTAACATCGGCCATAGATACGGCAGTACTCTCTCCCGGCCTTAGCCAGTTTACCAGTACCATACCCAGCAAAAGCGACATTAGTGAGGCCGAAATGAACCATGCCATTGCCTTGCCCCCTACACGCCCTACCATTTTCATGTCGCCCATTTTGGCAATACCCACAACAAGCGTGGAGAATACCAATGGGGCAATAATCATCTGTACCATACGGATAAAGATGGTACCCAGAAGTTTTACATTCTTAGCAAAATCGGCCGCTGTCTCTTTAGGATATTGATAATACACAAACAAGCCCAGGGCTACGCCAAGAACGAGGCCTGCCAGTATTGCAATAAAGAGTTTCGAGTTGCTTTTCACTACTATGAGATTTTTAAGTGCGTGAAAATACTCATATTTTTTCAAATGAGGGTTTCCTTATCATTTTTAGGCTATTCTTTTGCACTATTTACAAACATTTAACACAAAAAAGAATGTTTAATTCAGACCTATAACAAAAGACATCAGCAATACATAAACAAAACAATCAAAGAAAATCATTACTTTTAGCCCCTTATTAAAATTGTTTTCAATGAAAAAACTTCTACTATTAACTGTAAGCATCATGGGATTAACGGCTTCGGCACAACAAAACATGACACCCGAACTGCTTTGGAAGCTGGGACGCGTAAGCGCGCTGGGCATTACCAAAGACGGAAAGAACATTGTCTATAAGGTTTCGACTCCAAACATGGAGGAGAACAAATCGGCCTCTAAATTCTATACCATTCCGGTAAATGGCGGTACAGCCACCGAGGTTAAGGAATACAAAGAACTGCTGAATGACAAATATGTTTCTGCCGATGGCAAATGGGCGCTTACGTCAAAAGAAGTTAAAGTAGACAAAGTACTTGGAAAGGACATCTATCCTGAACTTGACAAAAGCAATGTACAGGTTTATGACGGACTTGACTACCGCCACTGGGACACTTACAACGATGGCACACACAACCATGTGGGCTACACAAAAGTAGACGACAAAGACAAAGCTTCATTTGTTGACGTCATGCCAAACGAACCGTATGATTCTCCGCAAAAACCTCATGGTGGCGAAGAAGATTATACCTGGTCACCTGATGGCAAAAGCATTGTGTATGTGTGCAAGAAAAAAGCAGGAACAGCTTATGCTACAAGCACAAACACTGACCTGTATGAATACAATCTTGACACTAAGAAAACCGTAAACCTTACCCCAAAAAATCCGGGTTATGACACAGCGCCTGGTTATTCGCCAAGTGGCGACCTGACATGGCTGCAAATGAAACGTGACGGTTATGAGGCTGACAAAAACGATATTATTGTTCGTTTTAAAGGCATGGACATGAACCTGACTGCAGCATGGGATGGCACGGTTGACAGCTTTACATGGAGCCCCGACGGAAAGAAAGTTTATTTTCTTGCCGCTACAGATGGCACCAAACAACTGTTTGAAGTTAACTTCCCGGGGCTGACAAAAATCGCCATTACTGTAAGACAACTTACTGATGGTATTTTTGACGTTAACGGAATCGTTGGTTTCAGTGGAGACAAAATAATAGTGGAGCGCACCGACATGAACCACGCGTCTGAAATATACAGCTATGACCTTAAGAAGAAAAAATGGGCACAGCTTTCTAAAGTAAATAATACAGCATACGCCGGAATTGCCATGAGCAAAACCGAAAAGCGCTATGTAACAACTACCGATGGCAAAAAAATGCTGGTATGGGTAGTGCTTCCGCCAAACTTTGATGCTAAAAAGAAATACCCTACCCTATTATATTGTCAGGGAGGCCCTCAAAGTGCGCTTACGCAGTTCTATTCTTTCCGATGGAACTTTCAGGTTATGGCAGCACAGGGCTATATCGTCGTAGCGCCTAACCGTCGTGGTATGCCGGGCCATGGTGTAGAATGGAACGAAGCCATAAGTAAAGACTGGGGTGGCCAGGTTATGGACGATTATCTTTCGGCAATCGACGATGTGGCGAAAGAAAGCTATGTAGATAAAGCGAGGCTTGGTGCTGTAGGTGCCAGCTATGGCGGATATTCAGTATTCTACCTTGCAGGAATTCACAATAACAGATTCAAGACTTTCATTTCGCACTGTGGGGTATTCAACCTTCAGAGTATGTACGGAACGACCGAAGAGGTATTCTTTACTGACTGGGACAGTGGCGGACCATACTGGGATAAAAACAATGCTGCGGCACAAAAAACCTATACGCAATTTAACCCTATCAACAACGTTGATAAGTGGAATACACCAATATTTGTTATACAGGGAGGCATTGACTTCCGTGTACCTATCGGGCAGGGACAGGAAGCTTTTCAGGCAGCACAGCTTAGGAACATTAAAAGCCGTTTCATGCTTTTCCCGGAAGAAAACCACTGGGTGCTAAAACCACAAAACGCAATGGTATGGCAACGTGAGTTTTTCAAATGGCTGAAGGAAACTTTATAGAAAGCTCAAAAAAAGCACCATTTTTATATATTTTCCGTATTTTAGCGCGGTTAAAAAAATCTAATAACAAACTAGTTTATTATAATGTATAATTTTTCAGTTAAACCGCTTGTAGCAACTGCGTTGCTTTTTGCGGGAATGCAGACGGGCTTTGCACAGGACTATCTTGTAAATTCATTAAAAAATAACCAGAGTACAAACAGTGCTGCTGCATTTAAATTTACCGATGTTATCAACATCGAGAACACTCCGGTAAAAAGCCAGGGATCTTCAGGAACTTGCTGGAGCTACTCTGCTAACTCTTTCCTTGAGTCAGAAATGATCCGCATGGGCAAACAGCCTGTTGAGATATCACAGATATATACAGCTCGTAACGCTTATATCGAGAAAGGCAAGAACTATGTACGCATGCATGGCGCCATCACTCTTGGTGACGGTGGAGCCCTTCACGATGTAATCAATATGTACCGCCAGTATGGCGCGCTTCCGCAAAACCTTTACACAGGCCTTAACTACGGAACTACCAGCAACAAGTTTGCAGAAATGCAGGCTATGGGACAGGGAGTTCTTGAAGCAGTAGTTAAAAACCCTAACGGCGAGCTTTCTCCAAACTGGATAAAAGCCTATACAGGCGTTATTGACTCTTACCTTGGTGAAGTGCCTCAAAACTTTGAGTGGAAAGGAAAAAAATATACACCACAAACATTCGCTAAGGATGTTATTGGCATCAACCCGGATGATTATGTAGAACTATCTTCATTCACTGACCACCCATATTATTCTAAGTTTGTACTTATGGTGCCGGACAACTGGTCGCTTGACCAGGTATATAACGTAAAGCTTAATGAGCTTACCGATGTTATTGACAACGCACTTAAAAACGGCTATACAGTTGGTTGGGCAGGTGATGTTAGCGAAAAAGGATTCAGCTGGAAAAACGGTGTAGCTTACATTCCTGCTAAAAATGTTGCTGATATGACTCCTGAAGAAAAAGAAGGTATGTTCTTAGGCCCTAAAGATGAACTTGAGATCACAGAAGAGATCCGTCAGAAAGCATTTGACAACTACAGCACTCAGGACGACCACGGAATGCACATTGTAGGTATTGCAAAAGACCAGGGTGGTAAAGAGTACTATATCATCAAAAACTCTTGGGGAGCTTCTAACGACTACAAAGGTTATATGTACATGACTAAAAATTTTGTAAAATATAAGTCTACAGCTATTTTGCTAAACAAAGGTGGAATTCCATCTTCACTTGCTAAAAAGCTTAACATAAAACAATAATCACATTTGTGATTCTTAACAGATCCCGAAGTACTGCTTCGGGATTTTTTATGCCCTCAATTTATACTGTTTCCAAGATAAAGCTGCAAAAATACTTGCTATCTTTGTTATTAGGCAAATTGCCAATAAAACAAAAACTAACCGCTTTTATTGCTAAAAGCATAATACAGGTCAGGATATGAGAAAAGTATTTCTTGTCTTTACACTTACTTCGCTGTCTATAATTGCACTGCTTACCTACATTAACTGGAAATCTGTTTTTTTACTGCTCATATTCCTCCCACTTATCATTATGGGATTTTATGACATGTACCAATCCAAAAAATCGATTCGACGTAACTTTCCACTATTAGGCAGAATGCGTTACCTTCTGGAGTCCATCGGCCCCGAAATACGCCAGTATTTTATAGAGACCGACCTCGACGGCAAACCATTTAACCGTTTGGAGAGAAGCCTCATTTATGCACGCAGTAAAAAAGAAACTGACACAACGCCCTTTGGCACCCAGCTGGACATGTATGAAATAGGCTATCAGTGGATAAACCACAGCATACGTGCCTTGCCTTTAAACGAAATTGACCATAATCCAAGAGTAAGAATAGGATCAGAACAGTGTGCACAGCCCTATGATGCAAGCCTTTTCAACATCAGCGCCATGAGTTACGGATCGCTGAGCAAAAATGCCATAATCGCCCTTAACACGGGAGCCAAGCAGGGTGGTTTCTTTCACAACACAGGCGAAGGTGGGCTGTCTCCTTATCACCTCGAACCGGGAGGTGACATCGTATGGAACATAGGCACAGGATATTTTAGCTGCCGCGATAGCGAAGGCAATTTCTCGTATGACGAATATGCTAAACGTGCCGTTCTGGATAAAGTAAAAATGATCGAGATAAAATTCTCTCAGGGAGCTAAACCCGGACACGGAGGCATCCTGCCGAAAGAAAAGGTAACCGATGAGATTGCCGCGATACGTATTGTGAGTAAAGGTCATGATATTGTTTCCCCGGCCTACCACTCGGCGTTTACAACCCCGCTGGAACTGATGGATTTCATAAAAATATTGCGTAAAGGATCCGGAGGCAAGCCTGTGGGGATGAAGATATGCATAGGAAACAAATCAGAGTTCCTGTCAATCTGTAAAGCCATGGTAGAAACCCAAACCTATCTGGATTTTATAACCGTAGATGGTGCCGAAGGTGGCACAGGTGCAGCTCCACAGGAATATTCAGATCACGTGGGAATGCCGCTTCGCGATGCCCTGGCCTTTGTACACGACTCACTGGTGGGCTTTGGCATACGAAAACAAATGAAGATCATCTGTAGTGGAAAGATTGTTACCGGCTTTGATATTATAAAGACACTTGCCACCGGCGCCGACCTATGCAACTCGGCACGTGGAATGATGTTCGCCCTGGGATGCATACAAGCCCTTGAGTGCCACAAAAACACCTGCCCTACAGGAGTAGCCACTCAAGACCCAAAACTCGTTAAGGGGCTCGTCCCTGAAGAAAAAAGCGTACGGGTATTCCGTTTCCAGCAGGAGACCGTAAAAAGCGCGATGGAACTCATGGCTTCGGCGGGATTAAAACACCCCGACCAGGTAGACCGCAGCGTTGTCAGCATGAGGGTAGATCGTACTAAGATCGAAACTTTTATGGAAACCTATCCTGAACTTGAAGAAGGCTCACTGCTTAACGAAGAAACAGTTCCTAAAAAACTATTATACTTTTGGAAAAAGGCTTCAGCAGAAAAATTCTAAAAAAAGCTCCCGCAATGTATTGACGGGAGCTTTTTATTTATGTTTAGCAGGCGATTATATTCTTTCGCTGACTAAAGCAACAAACTCTTCGGCAGCTACCTTATTATCTTTAGCAACCTCAATTTTTGTCCTGCTGCCATCATTCATGTATAAGATAATAAAAAACTTTCTGTCTATTAGAATAAGGGACAGGATGCAAAAACAAACCGAAAGTATTGCAGCCCCTGACAAAAACCAGTCATTAGTAGTACTGGTAACATATATATCCAAAAAAAATATAAAAAAAGCCACAGCCCAAAGTACTGCTTTCAGGCTGATACGGGATTCAAACCCCAGCCTCTCGACTTCTTCAAAATTAACATGTGTGATTTCTTTTGAAATCTCAGGATGCAGTGTAGCCTTAAATTCTTTGGCTCTGCCTTTATGCGGTAATGATAACGTTTCCATAGCAATATGTTGGTCGTGGTCCAAATAGAACAGTCATCAACAAAAAAACCCTAAGCGGTTTTAGGGTTTTTTATTATAAAAAACTCCCGCCAGGCGGGAGTCAATGTATTAAATACTTGCAGCTTCTTTCAGCTTCTTTATATTATCAGCCCTTACAGCTGCATATTTTTTATATTGGGTTGCAGTCAGTACCGATTTAAGCTTTCCGTCTCTTTCTTCATTAAGAGCCTGCATCTTTTTTGCTTTTGCAATATCTGTATCACCTGAGGCTTTGCAATCCTTAACTTTTTTCAGGTAAGCTTTGTTAAGATCAACCACCTGTGTGTACTGGTTATCGTTAAGTGTTAATTGCGTCTTCATTTGAGCCGCCGATGTTTTAGCGCCTTCAGCAATCATATCTTTTTCTTTTTCCTGAGCTACAACAGTAGTACTCAAAGCAAGCAAAAGGGCAGCTGCACCAAAAATCATTTTTGCAGCCGAAGTAATTTTTTTGATCATTCTGTTTATTTTATGGTTAATGCATCAGGCCGGAGAGCCTGCCTTAGCTACAAATATAACAGAAAAGAATTCATGTAACATATAAAAAGCCCCGGTAACGAGGCTTTTATATGTTAGTTGTTTTGAAACTGACTATCTAAGAACAGTCTATACAACTATTATTGCTTGTCCGTACTCTTAATCTGAGTTTCAGCCTTAGTATTACCCTGCTGCAAATTAGCATCAGTAGCCTTTGCCCCAGCCTTATTACCTCCAAATCGCTGCATCATAGCTTTCTTTTTTTCTTCTTTTTTAGCCAGATATAGTTTGTACTGATCTTCGGTAAGAATCTTTTTTAGATTGGCTTCCCTTTCTTCATTCAGAGATTTTACAGTTTGCGCAACCTGCTTTCTATCGGTACTGCTTTTTCTGGCTTCATCCCTTTTACTTTCAAAGTTCTTATTAACATCCAACACCTTTGTGTATTGGGCATCGGTAAGCGAAAGTTCAGTTTTCATACCATCAGTCATTTTTTGAGCACCATTAGCCGCGCGGTCTTGTGCCGATGCATTCATGGTAAATGCAAGTACCAAAGCAACTACGCTAACCATAGCTTTCGCTGCCGAAATAAGTGTCTTAAACATAATTATAGTTTTTATAGTTTTTATAGTTTTTATAGCCATGACAAGTTCTGTGCCATTTTTTTTCAGGCACTAATATAAATAAAAAAGCCTCACTTTTCAGCGAGGCTTAGTTTTATTAAGCAGGATCTTTCATTTTAAAAGATTCCATGAATTTTGTAGTATAGTTACCCGCTACATAATCCGGCTCATCCATCAATTGCCTGTGGAAAGGAATTGTTGTTTTGATACCTTCAATAACAAACTCATCAAGTGCACGCTTCATTTTATTGATAGCTTCTTCCCTTGTCTGGGCAGTAGTAATCAATTTAGCGATCATTGAATCGTAGTTTGGCGGAATAGTGTAACCTGAGTATACATGAGTATCAAGTCTTACACCGTGGCCACCCGGCATGTGCAGGGTAGTGATCTTGCCCGGAGACGGACGGAAATCATTATACGGGTCTTCGGCATTGATACGACACTCGATAGAGTGTAGTTGCGGAAGGTAGTTTTTACCTGAAATAGGCACACCTGCGGCAACAAGTATCTGCTCACGAATAAGGTCATAATCAATTACCTGCTCGGTAATTGGGTGCTCTACCTGTATACGCGTATTCATTTCCATGAAATAGAAATTCCTGTGTTTATCTACAAGGAATTCAACTGTACCGGCACCTTCGTATTTAATATACTCAGCAGCCTTAACAGCAGCGTCACCCATTTTAGTACGAAGTTCATCTGTCATAAATGGCGACGGAGTTTCTTCAGTAAGCTTCTGGTGACGTCTTTGTACAGAACAATCCCTTTCAGAAAGGTGACATGCTTTACCAAAAGAATCACCTACCACCTGAATTTCGATGTGGCGCGGCTCTTCGATAAGTTTTTCCATGTACATACCGTCGTTACCAAAAGAGGCCGCAGCTTCCTGCTTAGCGCTCTCCCATGCTTTCAACAGCTCGTCTTGTTTCCATACAGCCCTCATACCTTTACCACCACCACCGGCAGTAGCTTTAAGCATTACAGGGTAGCCAAATTCTTTGGCAAGTTTTTCAGCATGCTCATACGAGTCAAGAAGACCGTCAGAACCCGGTACACATGGTACACCTGCTTCTTTCATGGTAGCTTTAGCCGTAGCTTTGTCTCCCATCTTGTCAATCATATCCGGAGAAGCACCAATAAATTTGATACCGTGCTCACCGCATATTTTAGAAAACTTAGCGTTTTCAGACAAGAACCCGTAACCCGGGTGAATAGCGTCTGCATTGGTAATCTCTGCAGCAGCTATAATATTAGAAATCTTAAGATAAGAAAGGTTGCTTGGCGGCGGGCCTATACAAACAGCCTCATCGGCAAATTTTACGTGAAGGCTTTCCGCATCAGCAGTTGAGTAAACCGCAACGGTTTTGATACCCATCTCCCTGCAGGTTCTTATTACACGAAGTGCAATCTCTCCCCTGTTTGCAATTAATATTTTTTTGAACATCGTCTTTGTATTTTAAATTTTGAATTGTAAATTTTAATTATTTAAACACCTTCTTATTCAGTCCGGTGTTTAAAACTTAATATTTAAAATTATTAAGACGGGTCAACTAAGAATAATGGCTGATCAAACTCTACCGGAGAAGCATCATCAACTAAAACCTTAACGATTTTACCAGATATTTCAGATTCGATCTCGTTGAATAATTTCATTGCCTCGATAACACAAACAACATCACCTTTAGAAATTGTGCTTCCTACCTCAACAAACACCGGTTTGTCAGGAGAAGGTTTTCTGTAAAGTGTACCAATAATAGGTGACTTGATAGTAATGTATTTTGAATTCTCATCTGCAGCAGGAGCAACAGCGGCAGGAGCCTGAGGTGCAGCTGGAGCAGCGGCAGGAGCAATAGATTGCTGCATTGGCTGAGCCATTGGCATGTGCTGAACGTAAGTTGTAGTTTCAGCAGCACCTGCTTCAGTTGTTTTTATGGTGATCTTAATATCATCCATCTCCAACTTTACTTCTGTAGCACCAGATTTCGCCACAAACTTGATTAGGTTTTGAATCTCTCTAATATCCATAATTTCCGTTTTTGTATAGTGTATAGTTTGTTTGTTTATTTTTTGTCATAAGCCCACTTAAGATAAATGGAACCCCATGTAAATCCTCCGCCAAAAGAAGCAAAGATAAGATTATCTCCCTTTTTAAAAAGATGTTCGAAGTCATTTAACAGCAAAGGCAGTGTAGCCGACGTTGTATTGCCGTATTTTTCTATGTTCACAAGTACTTTAGACTCATCAAGATCCATTCTTGACGCTGTTGCATCAATAATTCTCCTGTTTGCCTGGTGCGATATAAGCCAGTTAACATCGTCATGACCAAGACCGTTTCTCTGCATGATCTTTTCGCTAACGTCAGCCATATTAGAAACAGCATATTTAAATACCGTTTTACCATCCTGGTGTACAAAATGCTGTCCATTATCAATAGTTTCATGAGATGCGGGCAGTAAAGAACCTCCTGCTTCAATTTTAAGGAATTCGCGGCCAATGCCATCGCTCCTTAAAAGTTCGTCCTGAAGCCCAAGACCCTCATCATTAGGCTCAAACAATGCAGCACCTGCGCCATCACCAAAGATGATGCACGTAGCCCTGTCAGTATAATCTATAATTGAAGACATTTTATCTGCACCTATAACCAAGATTTTTTTGTATCGTCCTGATTCTATATAGGCTGCAGCGGTACTCATACCGTATAGAAAACTGGAGCATGCTGCCTGAAGATCATAGGCAAAAGCATTTACTGCCCCAATTTGTGTTGCAACATAAACAGCTGTTGCGGCCACCGGCAAATCCGGTGTTGTAGTTGCTAAAAGCACCATGTCAATCTCTGCAGGATTGACCCCTGATTTTTTTATCAGGTCCAGGGATGCTTGTATAGCTAAAAAGGATGTCCCTTTATCTTTATCTTTAAGAATGCGCCTTTCTTTAATGCCGGTACGGGAAGTAATCCACTCATCGTTAGTATCTACCATTGTTTCTAAAACCTTGTTAGATAACACGAAATCCGGAACATATCCCCCTACTGCTGTAATGGCGGCTGTTATTTTACTCATAGGATAAATATTTCAATCTCAGGTTGAGGAATTTGAAAAAGCGGTGGAAATTACAAAATAAAATGCAATAGATTTGTAATCAGCCTCCTTTAAATTAAAAAAATCGGCATGTAATAAAAAAACTCTCACGGCGTGAGAGTTTTACCCTATTTTTTTACTGCAATTAAGCTACAGCTTCTGCTTTGTCTATTACAACCTGGCCTCTGTAGTACATTTTACCTTCATGCCAGTAAGCTCTGTGGTACAAATGTGCTTCTCCTGTTACAGGACATGTAGCGATTTGAGGAACAGATGCTTTATAATGTGTTCTTCTCTTGTCTCTTCTGGTTTTCGAGGTCTTTCTTTTAGGATGTGCCATTTTACTATATTATTTATCCGTTAATAGTTTTTTTAATTCGTCCCATCGGGGATCTGTATCTTCTTTTGTTTCTTCTTTCTTTGCTTCCTCTTTCGGGGAAAGCTCGTTCAGTTTGTCTAATATATCGGCGGCGACGGTACCGTCCTTAACTCCCGGATGTATTCGCTTTGAAGGAACCGACAGTACGATCATCTCATAAATGTATTGTGCTACATCTACCTGATATTCTCCATGCGGCAGGACAAGTATCTCATCGTGATCGTCGTTATACTCATCTCCAAACTTCACCAAAAGGTTCAATTTGCCTTTTACCGGCAAGTCAAAATCCTCATTAGTGATATCACAAGGCACGTTTACCGTCCCTTTATGCTTAAAGCCAAGCTCCAGCATCATGATCTTTTTCTCCAAAACTAAGTCTACTTTGATATTGACGTCGTTATATTCATCAAAACCAAAGTCATCAAAGAACTTTTTATTTATCTCAAACTCGAACTGGTGCTTTCCTTGTTTCAATCCCACAAACGGAATCAAAAATTCTTTATTCACTTTCATTCCAGTCGGTTTTTTTATTTGTTAAACGCAATATTCACGGCTTTAAACACCGCAACTCATTCGTTACAACAGTTTTGAGCGTGCAAAGATATAAAATTATCGCAATTCCAAAACTGTTATCAACATTTTTTTGTTTACAACTGCTTTTCCTTGATTTTCAGAGGGTTTTTTGTCAATTCGGCATATTGCTCTCTCGAATGATATATATCGAGTGCCATATACAGTGCTTCTTTAAACGAATTGAAATCGGCCAGCCCTTTGCCCGCTATGTCATAAGCCGTTCCGTGATCAGGTGATGTCCTTATCGCTTCAAGACCTGCCGTATAGTTTACGCCGCCGCCAAAAGCAAGCGTTTTAAAAGGTATAAGCCCCTGGTCATGATAGGCTGCTATAACAGCATCATATTTTTCATATTGGCCACTGCCAAAAAAGCTGTCTGCAGAGTAAGGCCCAAAAACAAGCACGCCTTCTTCAAACAGTTTCTTTAATGCAGGCTTTACAACCTCATCATCTTCTTTACCAATCACACCGTTATCACCACTGTGCGGATTAACACCCAGTACAGCAATTTTTGGCTTAGTAATGCCAAAATCCTTTTTAAGGGAAGTGTTTACCGTAATCAGTTTTTTACGGATAAGCGCTTCGGTAAGGTGTGCCGAAACTTCGTTTACCGGAATATGGTCGGTAAGCAAACCTACACGCAGGTTATCCTGAACCATAAGCATCAGTGCATCGCCTTCCAGCTCTTTATCAAGATAGTCAGTATGTCCCGGGAATTTAAAGTCTTCCGACTGTATATTGTATTTATTGATAGGTGCCGTTACCAGCACGTCTATTTTTTTTGCTTTAAGTGCGGCAACAGCCTCGGTAAACGACTTGATGGCATACTGACCGATTGTTTCATCATTCTTGCCAAACTCGATGTTTACGCTTTCCTTCCAGATGTTAAGCACATTTATCTTGCCTATCACCATCTGGTCCAGGCTGTCTATACCATGAAGGTTGCAGGTAAGCTCAAAGTTTTTTTTGATAAAAGATAATACTTTCACATTACCAAAAATAACCGGCGTACAAAACTCCAGCATACGGTTATCTTCAAAGGTTTTCAGGATTACCTCCGACCCAACGCCGTTAAGGTCGCCTATTGATATACCTACGATCACATTTTCTGCCTTTTTTGTCATGATGGTGTTTTGTTGTACTTTTGAGGCTACAAATTTAGTAAAATAAACAGCATGTTTACAGGAATTATTGAAACACAGGGAACGATAAAAGAAATAGCAAAAGACAACGATAATATTCACATCAGCATAACATCAGGTATTACGCACGAACTGAAGATAGACCAGAGCGTGAGCCATGATGGTGTATGCCTTACCGTAGTAGCCATAAACAACGATACCTATACCGTTACTGCCATAAAAGAAACCCTTGAAAAGACCAATCTTAAAGACTGGGCTGTGGGAGGTATCGTAAACCTGGAGCGCGCCATGAAACTTGGCGACAGGCTTGACGGACACATCGTTCAGGGTCATGTAGACCAGACAGGCGTTTGCAAATCAGTAGAAAACGCCAACGGAAGCTGGTACTTTACTTTTGCCTATGATAAAGCAGCGAACAACATCACTATAGAAAAAGGATCGATCACTGTAAACGGCGTAAGCCTGACCGTAGTAAACTCCAAAGAGAATGAGTTTAGCGTAGCGATCATCCCTTATACTTATGAGCATACTAATTTTAACGCCATCAAACCGGGTACTGTAATAAATCTCGAGTTTGATGTGGTAGGCAAGTATGTCGCCAGGCTGCACGCTTTAAGAAACTAATACAGAGCCCCACTGAAAAGCGGGGCTTTTTTTACCCTCACAACTTTAACAATTGTTCAGTTTTGGGCGGAATGGTTATTGCGTATTTTTGTAGAAACACTCCCCCATTATGTACGACAGGATAAGAGAAAAGCTCAACATACTTGCTGATGCCGCTAAATATGACGTTTCCTGTTCTTCGAGCGGAGGCAACCGAAAGAATGACAACAAAGGCATTGGCGACAGTAGCAGTAGCGGCATTTGCCATACCTATACCGAAGATGGCCGCTGTGTATCGCTGTTAAAAATACTACTGACCAACCACTGCATTTATGATTGTGCTTTTTGCGTATCGCGCAAAAGCAACGATGTTAAACGCGCCGCCTTTACCGTTGATGAAGTCGTAGAGCTCACCATGAGCTTTTACCGACGCAATTATATCGAAGGATTATTCCTTAGTTCGGGTATTTTCAAGAATGCCGACTTTACCATGGAACGCCTGGTGCGCATTGTAAAAAAGCTGCGCCTTGAAGAACGCTTTAACGGATACATTCATCTTAAGACCATTCCCGGAGCAAGTCCTGAACTACTCACCGAAGCCGGCCTCTATGCCGACCGTATGAGCATAAACCTTGAAATGCCTACCGAAGCAGGATTGAAACTCCTGGCTCCCGATAAATCGCACGAAGATGTCAAAAAACCATTGGGCTTTATAAAAGACACCATCACCCAGTTTAAAGATGAAAAACAGACGGGACTCATCAAGAGTGTTCCCAAGTTTGTACCTGCAGGCCAAAGCACACAAATGGTTATTGGCGCTACACCTGAGAGTGACATGGAAATCATGTACAGTGCCGATGAATATTATAAGAACTTTTCACTTAAAAGAGTGTACTATTCAGGCTACATTCCTATAAGTTATGATGAGCGTATGCCGGTGATAGGCAGCCAGCCACCGCTACTTCGCGAAAACCGACTTTATCAAACCGACTGGCTGATGCGTTTTTATGGCTTCAATGTAAAAGAGCTGCTCAACAGCAAGAATCCGCATCTGGATACCGATATTGACCCGAAATTAAGCTGGGCACTTCGTAACCTTGACCAATTCCCCATAGACATTAACACCGCAGATTACAGGATGATACTGCGTGTTCCGGGTATAGGCGTGCAATCGGCTAATAAAATAGTTCAGGCACGCAAATTTGGAAAACTGCGGAGCGACCAGTTACAGAAGATCGGTATTGCCTACAACAGGGCGAAGCATTTCATCCGTTGTGCCGACAGTCCTATCCTGCTTAACGAACCCGACGCACCTCATCTTAAGAATATCATTCTTGGAGATACCAACAGTAAATATTTAAAGGTCGCGCAAAACCAGTTGAGCCTATTTTAAAGGCCTCACCCCAGCCCTCTCCAAAGGAGAGGGAGTATATTCACGTAAACTATGACAACCTACACCTTCGATGGCTCTTTAGAGGGGCTTCTCACCGCGATTTTCGAGTTTTACGACCGGAAAGAAAAAGCCGTTCAGTTGGTATGGGATAAATATTACCAGCCCTCAATGCTGGATGAAGCCCTGGAAATAGTTAATGATGAAGCCAAAGCCAAACGTGTCTGGGACGGATTGAAGAAAAAACTTAGCTCCGAATGGCGCATCCGTTTTTACAAAGCTTATCTTTCAGAAGATCAGCAGACGTTTCAGGACCTGTTCGATTTTGCCCGATATATTTTCGACAATCCGGCAGGTGCCGAGGCTAATTTTGGCAATCCACATATAATGGCGATTTCTAAGATGGACAAAAAAGTGAACCGCGAAAAGCACCGCATGAAAGCATTTATCCGCTTCCAGCAGACGGCAGACGGCATTTACTACTGCCCTGTAGAACCCGACTTTAATGTGCTACCGCTGATAGCATCTTTCTTTAAGAACCGTTATGCCGACCAGCAATGGATAATCTATGATATAAAACGCAAGTATGGACTCTTTTATGACCTGAATACCGTTCAGGAGATAACCTATGAGTTCGTATCTGAGATAGATACCAAAAAAATTACCCTGCCCACCGAACTTGTGGATAGTAAAGAAGAACTGGCTTCCATTTTATGGAAAGACTATTTTCATAGCACTAATATCCCTGCCCGCAAGAACATGAAACTGCATATTCAGCATGTACCGAAGAGGTATTGGAAGTACCTGAATGAGAAGAGTTGATTTTTCGATTAGCGGATTTTTCGATTTTTCGAACAATCCAATAATCTAATAATCGAACAATCTAATTCGCTATTTTTGCCCCATAATATAATCGTATGCTTGGACTTAAACTCTTAACCGATCCCCGCTGGGCAAATATCGCCGAATCTAATCTGGAAGAAATCCTTACAGACCATGCCTGGTGTGAGCAGAAGGCAGCAGCCAATGCACTCTACCTCATCACTAACAATCCGGAACATCTGGACCTGGTACAAACACTGGCCGAGATCGCAATGGAAGAAATGGACCATTTTAAGCAGGTAACCGACATCATAAAGGAGCGCGGCTATACACTGGGGAGAGAAAAGAGAGACAACTATGTAAACGAGCTATCAAAATTCATCAGGAAAAACGCCAGCCGCAACACCTCCTTTATTGACCGCCTTTTATTTGCCGCCATAATAGAAGCAAGAAGCTGCGAACGTTTCAGGGTGTTGTCACAAAATATTGAAGACAAGGAACTGGCAAAATTCTACTATGACCTGATGGTTTCTGAAGCTACACACTATACTACCTTTCTGGGCTTTGCCCGAAAATACACTGAGGATGTTGATGTAGATAAACGCTGGGCAGAGTGGCTTGAATATGAAGGACAGATCATCCAGAGCTATGGAAAATCAGAAACGATACACGGATAAACACAATTATCCGTCATGAATGTCATTCTGAACGAAATGCAATGGAGTGAAGAATCTCAAATATTTTCAAAGAGATTTTTCCTTCGTCAGAAACTTAACGTAGTGGTTTGGCGAAGCCAATGACAGAAAATACTATTTATCCTTTTTGCCGCCAAGCTTAATTCCGACTTTACCGTCTTTATCGTCTTCGGCAGTAAGGTGCACTACAATACCGCGGTTGCGGCGTTCGGCAAGTTCTTTTTTATCGGTAATATCTTTGTCTTTTTCAGGATTGCGCAGCGGCACATCGATATAGAGTTCTGTTCCTTTGCCAAAAGAATACACGCCCTGTACATCCATATTAAGTACACTCGAATTGATCTGCATCGGGTGAATGGTTATCTTCTCTCCAGCCACGTCAAAGTTACCGTTCAGGTTATCGAAGGCAATGTTATTCATATCCCTGAACGGAAAGGCGAACTTACCTACTTTGCGAACCGGATCGAAATTGAGCAGTTTACCCTTTTTCAGCCCAAAAGAAACATTACCATACATCGATTTTGGCATCAGGGCACCGGAATTGCTCACATTACCCGAAATATTCGCATTACATGAAAACTGACCTTTCAGATGTTCCGCCTTTAACGTCTCCATTCCAAAATTATTGAAGGCGTGAAAAAATTTACGAACATCTACATTATTCACCTTCGCCTGAAGCTTGTAGTCATTGTACCTGCCTTTTTGCGTCATGCTACCGTTCATGTGTAAGGTGCCGCCCGCATGCTTTAGCCCGGTATCTTTAAGCAGCATCCCTGAATCGGTCAGGAAAACATTGGCCTTTACATTGGTTGCCAAAAACTTTTTGTAATACAGCTTATCAACATTAAGGTGGATATCCACATTCGTTTTTTCGAAAAACTCATTCATTTCTTTGGTGTAGTTGCCCTTTTTGCTTTTGCGGATGGCCGCTTTCGCCTTGCCCCTGCTGCCTAAGAAATACATGAATTCACCCACATTAAGATTAGGGCTGTTTACATTCCAGTGGAGCACTATTTTCTGCGGATCGGTATAATACAAGTTCATGAAGTTTTTGATATGACCGTTCATATTGATGACGCTCTTACCGGTTTTCAGCGAGATGGTACTTATGGTAAGGTCGTCGCTGGTAAAGTCAAGCAGCACCGACACATCATGAAAGTCCATTTTGCGCGGCACATAAGTAACATCGGCATTTTTCACATTGACCTTTCCTTTAATATAAGGACGGGTAATCATGAAATTCACAATATCGGCCTTGAAATCGAGGTTAACATCTGCCGTACCCGATGCAAAGGCCAGCAGGTCGTCGTCGATTACATTCCTGAGCTGGGGCATCTCAAAGCTTGACGAAAAATCACCAACTGCAATAGGCTTTTCGAGGTTGAGTATAAAGGTCTTTTTCATATTCACCGGAAGGCCTGCGTAGGTTCCCGTAAAATTATATAGCTTGATGGCAGAGTTGGCATCATTAAGTCCTTTGCCTTTAACATGATGGTTGGTAAACACACCGGTAAAATTGCACTTGCTCACAATGCCACCGGGTGTGCGGAGCACATTATCCCTTATCTCGGCCTTTACATATATCGACGGATCGCCTTCGGCATTAAAATCGCCGATAAGGTCGCACCTCACGTCAATCTCCTTATCCAGGTTAAACATATCCAGCTTACTCGAAATATTGGGCGAAAGCAAATGTGAGGCATGGCTCCACAGTATGCTTTTGTTAGTAATATTAAAAGTAAAGTCGGCTGTCTTCCCGCCTACCCTTATTTTGGCACCGATAACAAAATCATCGCCGCCAATGGCCAGCGTATTGGGCTGCGCAACAATAAAGCCTTCACCCTCATCATAGGAAAGATCAAACTTTCCTACCAGGGTTTTCTCCTTTATAAAGCTCCCGTGAACAGTATTGAAAGCCATGCTGTGGGCAAGTGCATCAAGGTCAACCACTGCTTCCCAGCCTGACAGCGTATAATCGATATCGCCATCGAGCTCGTTAACGGTGAACTTATACTTCTTACCATTCTTAACATCTTCGATTCCGAGTGTTACATTTTCGAGCAGTATGTTGCGCAGTTCGGGAAAACTGCCGGCATCATCATCTTCTTCTGTTTCCTTATATTTCTTCTTTTTGAAAATGGCACTGTTACTATAACCCGATGCATCGGTAAACATGTCTATGGCTGCATCGCGAATGTTCATTTTTCTGATATCGATCGCCCCTCTCAATAAGCTCGTAACATTTACAGCCACATCAAGCTCTCCGGCTTTCAGGAAGGTTCTTTTATGCTTTTCGTACAGGCTGTCGCGCAGCACCACATTTTCAAGCCTCAGCGACACGTTAGGAAAACCTTGCAGAAAGGTAGGATCCATCGACTCGACCGTTAGCGAACCCGAAATCCCACCATTGAGTTCGGTAAGTAGTTTCGCCTGCAACTCTTCCTTATTGGAATTGATATACCATGCCAGTCCTACGTAGGAAATAACAACCAAAATAACCATTCCTAAAATGATACGGAAAAGGATGCGAAACCATCGCGGAAAATGAAATTTGCTAAAAAAACGGCGTAACGGATTATCCATATCAGAATTTATTTACCTTTTTTAGTCAATATCTAACCATATTTAAATTTAGCACATCTATTTTAGATAATCTACTAAAATTCAGACAATTGTTAATAATGAAATTTTAACTACACTAAACACTCATTTTTAAAGGATTTAATATAAAAATAGTTAAAATATAATTACAATGTTTTATTTATAACATTTTTAACCTTTAATGTTAACTTTTAAAATCCTCAATGATAGTGGGCAAAGCTCTGTTATAATTTTTTACGGTTTTCCTCATTAGCATTTCTTTAACAATTGTCACACAGTTGTTTACCTAGTTTTAACAATGTTTAACAATTTCATAAAACCAACTATCTATGAAAGATTACCTTACTCGAAAAAGGATACGGCAATTGCCGCTCCTTACCTGCCTTTTATGGCTCTTGTTTTCAGTGAGCCTTAATGCCCAAAACATTTCACTTACCTGGGATAACGAATCCGGTTGCCAGGTTTACAAACCCGATGACCGGAAAGGCTTTCAGGAAGACATCGGGCAGAGCCAATGCGTCCGTGTCTGTGAGAACAGCACAGCTACGTATACGCTGACCGGTTCGAACAGCTCATGGCCCGCGTCATGGTCGGTTACCGGCGGCGCGATACAAGTCTCTAACAACACCTCCTGTACCGTTATCTGGGGCAGTTCCGGCGGGGGAGCCGTGACAGTAAACGTGACAACGCCTAACGGCATTAAAACCAGAGAAATCTGCATTGAGATCATCGATGGGCCTTATTCTCAGTTCACAGTATTTCCTGCTGATGAGGGTGAAAAAGATTTCTACGCCTGTCTGGAAGAAGAGATTTTTTTCACTAACCTTTCTAATGATGGAGGGGGCTCAGAAATAGTTTCCTATTATTGGGATTTTGGGGATGGAACCTATTCATCTGCATTCGAGCCTTCACATGTGTACCATCAGGACGGCGATTTTAAAGTTACGCTTACAATTACCAATGCGTGTAACTGTACAGCGTCCATTACTAAATACATGCATATTAAGGATGTAAAAGCATTCGAGATAAGCTGTAATTCGGTTGTATGCGAAAACGGGTCAGACACTTATAGCATTCCCAAAGAAGTTGCAGAGAAGTGTGGCGATTTTCCGTGGAAAGTATTTGGAGGAACAATAATCAGCCCTACTCCTTACGGACCGTCTATAGACGTAGTTTGGGATGATGTAGATGCAAGCGGCTTTGGCTATGTTACATTTGATGCCACTGCATGTGGCTTTCCATGTGCTTCGGTAACCATAAAAGTACCAGTGGTATTAAACGAAGGCACAATAACAGGCGATGCCATAACATGCGCCTATACCCAGTACAGGTATAAACTGCCGCAATGGCCAACCACCGATTTTGTATGGTCCATAGATGCCAACGGAACAGGTGCCTATGTAATGAACACCGATCAGCGTAATGAAGTGATAGTAACAACGGGAAGTGCAGGAGATATTATATTGAAATGCACGTATACTAACACTATGCTGGGCTGCGGCGGATCTGCCGAATATGCAATTCATGTCAGGGATATGGGAGTAATAAGCGGTCCTAAGGCAATATGCCAGAACAGCAGCAACTCTTACACCCTTAACAACGGCTATACGGGAACATGGACGCTAAAACGTCCTAACAACACCACCGTTAACGGAACCGGCAACATCTTTACCCATACTTTTACCATGGTGGGTAAATATACACTTACAGTTACAGGAAGCGATTTTTGTGAACCGCATGAGCCATTTATCATCAGGGTTGACAAAATTCCCACTCAACCAAATGTGAACGACATCATTGGGCCTAACAAAATATGCGTTTCTACTCCGGTAGAATACAGCATGGTTAATACCGAACCGGGCACCGTTCTTGTATGGGCTGTAACCAATGGTACTTTCAGCGGTTCTAATTACGGCACCGAAGTGACAATAACATTCAATCCGGGCTTCAGTTCTTATCAGGTATCTGTATGGAGAGAGAATGCTTCCGATCCGCATTGTCCTTCGAATAAGACTATCAAAACGGTAGTACCTCATCAGGTAACCCCGTTGACCATAACAGGCGGACAGGTATCGAATATCTGTCCAAGCTCAGCAACAGGACCTTATAGCGCCAGTTATTTAGAAGGAGAGTCCTATGAATGGTCTATCAGCCCTGCGAGCTCAGGAAGTGTGGTGTCAGGCCAAAACAGCCCATCTGCCAGTGTACAGTGGAACAACAATCCTTCAGCGGGCACATTTATCAAGCTAAGGGTAAGAAAGTGTAATGTGTACTACGACACCAGCATTGCTGTAAATTTTGTTACGCTGCCTGCACTTACGATCAATGCTCCGGCAAGCGTTTGTGCCAATAGCCCTGTACAGCCTACGGTAAGCGGTACGCCGGGACTTACATCAGGAACAGTAACTCTGAATTATGGCGATGGTTCTCCAACAGTGAGTTTCCCTCACAACGGTGTTCCTTTGCCTCATAATTATCCATTACAATCGGCTAACACGTCATTTACCATAACAGCCACTGTTACCGGTGTAAACGGATGCTCAAACCCAATTGTAGTTACCAGGAACATTACTGTAATGCCTACACCTGTAGCATTCATATCGCCTGATCCTGACAGGATATTCTGTAATACGGTAACTCCGTTTACACTTACAGCGACAGTAAACTATGGTGCTTTTGGCACAACCAGCTTCCAATGGTATAGAAATGGAAGCCTGCTGCCGGGACAAACAGGCGTTAGCTATAACGTTACCACATTTGGATTGTATACCGTATATGTAGCGAACAGCAATGGCTGCGGCGCTTTTGCAAACAGCGTTAACGTTTTGAACAGCTGTACCCCATGTACAATATCGCCACCACCTTCGATTGCTGTAAATGCTGCACAAACCAGCTGTACGCTTGTGGCAGCCACTGCAAGTGCAAGTCCTGCACCACTATCAACCTCGTGGTCTGTGGGCACTGAAGGAACAATCCTTAGTTCTACCAACACAACGGCGAGCATCAATTATCAGACAGCAGGTGAGCACACCGTAATTTATTATGCGACTTACAATGCAGTAGGTGGCGGTACCTGTACCATCCCAACCTACAAGACTGTTATCATACCTTTTATAGCAGACATCCGATACCAGATAACATGTAGCGCAACACCGGGAATGTATGATGTTACCCTGTATGACCAGTCACAGTATTATCCTCCGACACCGGCTACCGGAAAAACATTCTACATCGACGGATCGCCATACGTAGTATCTGCCGGAACAACCCAGTTTACAGCAACCATTTCGGGCGGTAACCATACGTTTGGCATAAAACTGACGAGAGCCGGATATCAGGATTGTACCGATTTTGAAACTAAGAGCCTGCCAATTATTGCCCCGGTTGTAATTTCGGGTCCATCATCGGCATGCAGCAATTCCGGAATTAATTTCTCAACGAACATAGCTTCGGTACCGGGAGTAACTTATTTATGGAATTTTGGCGATGGTACATTCAGTACGCTGCCTACTCCTACCAAAGTATATGGTGCTGCCGGCAGTTATCCGGTAACGGTAACGGTATCGATAACAGGCATCTGTAGCCTGACAGGCAATTATAATGTTACCGTGAACCCTAACGGACTGAACGGAACGTTGTCTTCTGACTCTCCGAATTGCGAGGGCAGCCCGATAACCATTACGTTTAATAATACAGGAACACCGGTTTCTTTATACACATGGATGAGAGACAATGTACAGGTGGGAACATCTACAACGCCTACCTTCCTGGCTCCTGACTCGGGTGCTTACTGGGTATCGATAACAAACACCAACGGCTGTATTAAAAACCTTGATACGACCAATGCTGCCTATATCATGTCGCCAGACCCTATAATCACAGGACCGGACTCGGTTTGTTATGGCTCGCCATTCCAGCTGTCAGGTTATGCCGGAGGTGCAGGGCTTGAGTACAGATGGCTGCGCAACGGATCGCCTATTACAGCCTGGAGCACATCGCCGGCACTTAACTATACTTCTTACATCACTAGCCCGGCTACCGCTAACTTTACTGTTGAAGTAAGGATAACTGACGGAACCGGCGGATACTGTGTGGGCTCAGCAACGCATGCTGTTACTACCTATGCCACGCCAACAGGCCTTTCGGCTTACTGGAGCGTAACGAGCTGTAATCCATACAAAGTTCAGCTTAATGGTGTAATGAGTGGCCCGGGTACATTTAACTGGAGCAACGGTATGAGCGGACAAAGCGTGGAAGTGACCGAAGGTGGTCCTTACCTGCTGACATTCACCAATCCGGGAGGCTGCGAACAAACCTACCAGTTTGACGTACCGAAAGACCCTGAAGTGTACTTATGGATATTCCCTACAGGTTGTTATGAATTCTGTAGTGAGAAAAAAGAAAACGAGCCTTTTGAAATTCTTGGCCCTGCACCGGGTGCGGTATTCGCAGGATGGGAATGGATCAAAGATTTAAGTACTGACATTTCAGGAAGCGGTTCGGTTCCTAACTATACAGTATACCAATCGGGCCAGTACCAGATGATGCTGGATAACGGATACTGCAAGAAAACAACCGATATCATGGATGTTACCATGAACCACTGTAAGTGCGGGGTGAAATTCGACGTGAAATCTATAAAACCTCAGTACGAGAAGTTCTGCTTCTATGTGCTGGAAATATACATAGACAACCCTTACGGAACACCTATCCTTGTTAACCTTAATGCCAGCCCTGCGGGATCAGGCACATTCCAGCCGGGAGCAATTGTGGTTCCGCCGGGAGGTGGAGGTTACACTGTACAGTTCATACCAAATTCTTTCATGGGAGGATCGCTTGAAATAACGCTTTCTGCCGTAAATGAAAAAGGAGACCTGTGCAAAACGACGCAGAAATATGATTTCCCTCGATGCAGGGATATGAAATCGCGTAGCGGTGACGAGGATAGCATCATGGGCAAAAACAGCCTGACGGTATCGCCTAACCCTACCAATGGCGCAACAGGACTTAACTATACTTTTGCTACACAAAATGCACAGGTAAGAGTTATAGAGATCTACAGTCTGTGGGGTGTACTTCTTGAGAAACACACTCCTGAAGCCCAATCCGGCGTATGGAAGGTTAACATGGACCGTTATGCCGCAGGACAATATATTGTTGTAATGAGGGAAGACGGAATACTGTTAGACCAAAAAGCGATTATTTTAGAATAACCAATTGAATATAAATGCAGAAAGGAGGCTTTAGGGCCTCCTTTTTTATATGAAAAATGCGGCCGAAGCCGCATTTTATAAAGTAATAAAAACATAAACTACTAAATTTTGCCTATCACTTTTTATTTTCAAGCGTTATTGTATCATCTAAAAATCCTTAAACAATAGCCTGTTTAAGGGATTTCATTTTTTACATTCTTAAAGAATCGAGGCAAAAATACATTATTTACCAATGCCTTTAATTCAAAAAAGAAGAAAAATTCTACATTGTTAAAAATGTAACAATTTTAATTAAGCCTTTACATATTTTACTACCCCTCTAAGTCGGTAGAGTAAGCCAATATATAATAAATATTAACACAAAAACACTCGTTATAAAAAAAATATTGCATCCATTTAAGAAACTAACTTTTATAAAAATCACGATTTTGTTAAATTTCTGTTTTACCACTATTCATAGGCTTTTCGAGATTAAACATTACCCTAATCTTTATGATAAGATAACAACGTAAGGCTTATATTTGTGTAAACACACATGCAAATGCCCGAACAGAACTTATATTTCATAGCACTTATACCGCATGATACCGTTTCCGGAGAGGTAACCGGATTCAAAAATGATCTTGCGGCCAACTTCAGCAGCAGCCGTGCCCTCCGCACTATGCCGCACATAACGCTCAAAGCACCCTTTAAGCTCGCAGCCCGTGAGCATAACACTTTACTGAACTGGTTTAACGGCATCCGCACCATGGCCGAAGCCTTTACTGTAGAGCTGGAAGATTTCGGGAGCTTTCCCAATAAAGACAATCCCGTTATTTATGTGAAACCGGTCATGACGCCTGCTTTGGAACGCCTGCAAAAGTCGATAATCACAGCCTTTGAGCACTCCTACCCTAACATCACGGTACCGTATACTGAGCGCACTTTCCACCCGCACATGACGATCGCCTTCCGTGACCTGTCTCCCGAGCAGTACGAACGCGCCATGGACGTATACCAGCACAAGAAATACAGCGCCACCTTTAGAGCCGATAAGTTCTTCCTGCTGCAGCACGACGACGAAAAGTGGAATGTGATCGCGGAGAGGAGTATTTAGTTGTTGGTTGCTTACTCATACACGTCTGTCATTCTGAGCGCAGTGCAACGGAGTCGAAGAATCTCTCCAATTCCAACAAATACTCTTGCTAAACTCAGCAACAGTGGTTTCCCCTCCTTCGGAGGGGTGCCCGTAGGGTGGGGTGGTTTACTTTACATACCAAACATTTTGTTGGTTTAACCACCCCGGCTTTCAGCCACCCCTCCAAAGGAGGGGAATCTTACTCAGCCCGCTTACTCTGCCGACGTCCTGTCATTGCGAGGAGGAACGACGTAGCAATCTCTTCTAATTCCAATAGAGATCCTTCCTCTGTCAGGATGACAAATAACCCTCGTAACCGTCCTGTCATTTCGACCACAGCGAAGCGTAGTGGAGAAATCTCTTCTAATTCCACAATATACTCTTGACTAATCCGGCAACAGTGGCAACTTTAAACCTTAAACTTTAAACTACAAGCCACGGACTTCCAACAAATTCTCTATTTTTGCATCACAACAATAAAACATGGCCAAAAAGAACAACGCGCAATTAACCCTTTTCAATGAGAATGTGTACGAGTACTTCGTGCTGCTCTCTCCCGACGAAGCCATTAAGGAGGCGGTAGACGGGCTAAAGGAACAATTGCACGCCCTTATAGGCCTGGAAGATTATAACCGCAAGAGCATTGCGCATGTGTCTTTATTTAAGACCAAAGCCACTGCCGACACCCAGGTACTCAAACTTGTAAAAAAAGCCGCTGCGGCACAGCAGCCTTTTACCATAAAGCTTGACGGCCACGAAGTGCTGAAACACGGTGGTGTTTCGCGTACGCTGTGCCTGAAGATAGAAGACCCCGAGCCGATAAACAGCCTTATGGCACTGCTTGACCCAAAACCCGTGGCAAAGCGCAGCTACCGCCAAACGAGTATACTGGACAAGACACCACGTGCCAAAAAGGTGATACACCCACACGTTACCATTGCGCGCAGTATTGCCACGGCCGACTTTGACCGCCTGGAAGACCTGACGCCTTTTGACTATACTGCTGAATGGCTGTGCGACCGCATTACCATTTTACGTCGCCTGGACGGAAGTACCGGAATCTTTAGCCCGGTAAAGGAAGTGAAGTTGGGGTAGTTTATCTTTGAAATATTGCCTTACAAAAAATGAGTTAATTTTTCTTTGGATTACAGTTTTAACTTACTACTTTAGAGTAAGTTAAAAGCATCCAATTAATTCATACTACTATGGCAAACAAACCACATTTAAAATTAAATATTCAACGACAAGCTGATGTACCAAGTCCGTTACACTTTAATTATGGATTTGGCGCTGAAGAAGCTCCTGATCCTAATATTGTAGCACAGTCACTCCGTCAACAGGCAAGGGCTATACGCCAACAGATTGTTGCTTTTTCACAAGCTTCACAACGGAGGGTACAAGAAAGAAATCTTGAAGTTCCCGCTCATATAATAAATGTAAGGATTGAATTTCATGGACAATTTAATATTACAAAATATTTTGAACCATGGTATAACGATTTTGGTTTATTAGCTGTAAACTATAGTAAATTTAACACAGAAGTGCTTTTTTCAGTTCGCAATAATGAGGACTTTAATAACTTCATGGAAAGCCTAAATAATTTTATTCTCCGTGAACTTGAAGATGATCAAAACGCATGGTATGATGGAAAAATAAAATATATTAAAAATTTCTCTCTCCTTACAACCGAAGATATACTAAACATAGAGGAGTCACAAAATATTTTAATATTTGAACTTTTAGAATTCCCACTACCCGAACAGGCTCATGAAATAATTCAAGAGAGCTTATATCAGTATCTGCTCGAAAATGGGTTACCCTACAATTATTCTGAAGAAACAAATACAATAGAAGTTCAAAGAGCAACGCTTGATCAGTGTAGAGAAATCGTTCGCAATTTTGATATTATTAGTTGTGTAGTATCATCTTTGGCTACTGTCATACGCCCTAACAGACTGAACCAGCCGGAAAGAGATTATGGCTTTGAAGTCGCTCAACCTGGAGAAAATTTACCAATTATAGGAATTCTAGATACTGGTGTAAGTAACGCTACTCCATTAAGACCCATACTTATTAATGATAATACTTTTACTATTACAGGAACAAATCCTTTAGAAGATGATACAAACCATGGTACAGGCGTGGCCGCATTGGCCGCACTAGGAAAGAGAGCATATAGACGTAATTACAGAGGTACAATTGAACCTGATGCCCGAATATTGTCTATGAAAATACTTGATAGTAACTCTGGCAGTATTTCTCAGGATAATGTATTAGAATTATTAGAGCGTGCAGTAAACGAACGGGGAGTAAAAATATTTGTACTAACAATCTGCTTTAACGTAAACAAAAAAGAGAATGAGGACTTCTCCTCCTATGCATATAAACTTGATCTTTTTGCTCATCAAAATGATTGTTTAATATTTATTTGCACGTCAAATAATAATGATGCTCAAGATAATAATGACGACTACAATCTTGATTACTTCGCCGACTCAGCAGTAAATTTGAGTACACCAGCAGAAAGCATGAACAATATGACTGTTGGTGCTTCTGCTGATTGTTTGAAGCAAGGACTATTCAGAGGAATTTCTCCACAAAAGGAATTTCCAACTCTATATTCTAGAAAAGGGCATATTAATCTTTCTGCATTCAACCGCAAAAAGAATAGTCTTTATTTTAAGCCTGATATTTTAGAATGTGGAGGCGATTACGAAATAGAATTTGGTGCAATCTCAGTAGGAATCAATGCTACAATGGATGTTTTATCAGCTGATCCTACGGAAAGTTTTTATCAGCAAATAGGAACAAGTTTTTCTGCTCCATTGGCTTCAAATATTGCCGCTCAGATTGCAAGTCTTTATCCAACGCTTCAGTCACAATCCATGAAAGCACTTATTGTAAATAGTGCTTCCTTAGCAAATATAAAATTCCCAGATCCACACCATACTATAATTAATAGAATTGCAGGTTATGGAATTGCTGACCTCGAACCTAGTATTGTGTCAAATGATGATAGTATCACAATAATCTTAGAAGACAGCATAAGACCTGAAGAGTTCAAAGCATATCCAATACACTTCCCGCGATATCTTTTCGAAGAGGCACACGGACGTCAAAGGGGACTGGTTACTATTACAGCAACTCTTTGCTTTAGTTTCAAACCAGTGCTAAATAACCAGTTAGCCTACAATCCGGTTCATATGGCTTTCAGTTTCTTTAAAAATCACGAAGCCGCAGAGATTCTAGATGTAAATAGAAATACAGACTCAAAACTTAAGAGCACTCTGAGTTGGTCACAAAATGGGCGAAATAGAGCCAATCCGATTCCTTATTCTAATACTCAGAAAATTGAGTTTCCTGTCAACCTTAACCAACTAGTTGGAGAAGAAGGCACTTTCAAATTAGCTTTGAATTGTAGAATTTGCCCACAGTTGTTGGAATCAGTACGTAGAAATTATGAGCATGAACATAATTTTTCTATTGCCATAACAATTAAAAACAATATCCCTGGAGAACAATTTAGTGGACGTCTTTATGACGAAATTGTTGCTATCAATAGTTTAGAAAATATACTTAATGCAAATGCCCAGGATGAAGCCTTAGCTGATATTGATATTTAAACTATATTTAAAGCCACTTTCTCTTGTTCTATTAGATCTTCCCAAATAGAAGTTGATATGGTTGGAGAAAGTTCTTTAATTGTTATATCTTGACTAAAAATGCTTCTTTTAATAGCGGCAACAAGCGTTTTTTGGATACTATAATAAGAAAGTCCTACAGCGTTTTTCATTATCTTTTTTGCAACTGTATGTTTATCAAATTTAAAAGGACCATTTTTAAGAGTTATACCAATTAAATCTGAAATCTGCCCATATTGCGGTAACTCTAATTGAAGACTCATATCAAAACGACGTAAAAGAGCAGAATCAATCATATCCTTTTGATTAGTAGCTGCTATAACTATACTGCTTTGAGGCAAATAATCAAATAGTTGTAGTATTGTGTTTACCACTCTCTTCATTTCACCATGATCCTGATTATAATCTCTTACTTTTCCTAATGAATCAAATTCATCAATAAAAATGATACAATCCTCAGTCGAGGCTTTCCTAAATATTTTTGCAAGGTTTTTACTTGTTTCACCTAATTTAGAAGAAACTATTGCACCAAGATTGACAACTATCATCATTTTATCCAATTCTCCAGCAATGACATATGATGCTAAAGTTTTTCCACAACCTGAGGGTCCATGGAGAAGTATTTTATTAGACACAGGAAGTTCGTAACGTTTTAATGTTTCGTACGCCAAATGTTCCTTAATAAAAAAGTCAAGCTCCTCACGAACTTTCTTATCACACACCAAGTTATCAAAAGAATAATCACTAGTCAATTTCTCGAGGATAAGCTCTCTCATCTCATCTTCGTTGAATCTCTGAAAAGACCCATCTGATTCAACTTTTCTTAACGATGATGGTCTTTGCTGTGCAAATGATTCTTTTATTATTGATTGTAATTGCAAAGCAAAATTAATTTTCTTTCCTTTTTTTGAGAATTCAATTAGTTCGTTTACAGCAAGGAGCAATTTCTCCTGATCATTTTCAAGACCAAATTTTGCTATATCTTTTATGTAATCAAATTGACTCATTGTAGGAAAAAAATTATTTTGGCAAATATAAACATAAAGATAACGATTCTTCAGCACGAATTATTGCAATTATCTACTTTTCGATTATTCGCAAATAAATAAGATAAAACACACATTTAGAAGACTTTATTACAAAATAGAACAGTTATATCATAGCTAAATAATAGAATTTGTAAAATTACGAAAACATTTGGCAAGGCTACTGAAATGATTTCTCCGTAAAATATCGAGAGTCTTTCTTTAATCTTAAAATCATCCTCTCCCAACTTATCAACAATAACCTTTTCGTAATACAATTCTAACTGTAATTTTTGTTATTACACTAAAAAGATATAGTACCTTTGCAGCATGAAACTAAGTCTGCTACCGCTCGCTCTGGGCGGCCTTACCATAGGCATCACAGAGTTCGTCATGATGGGCCTCCTGCCCGATATCGCACACGACCTTAACATCAGCATACCACAGGCGGGCCACCTTATCTCGTCGTACGCAATGGGTGTGGTCATTGGCGCACCGCTGCTGGTTATTGCCGGGCGCAACTTCCCTCCTAAAAAGATGCTGCTGGCTATGGCGATCATGCTAACGCTATTCAACGCACTGTCTATCATAGCACCGGGTTACAACCTGCTGTTTGCCTCACGTTTCCTTTCGGGGCTGCCTCATGGTGCCTTCTTTGGGGTGGGTGCCGTTGTTGCCAGCCGCCTCGCCGATAAAGGCAAGGAAGCCCGTGCCATCGCCATCATGTTCTCAGGGCTTACCATCGCTAACGTGGTGGGTGTTCCGCTGGGAACGTACATTGGCCATAACTACAGTTGGCGTTATACCTTTGCCATTGTTGCCGTTATAGGCCTCATAACCGTTATTACCCTGCTGCTCTGGATGCCCAACCTCGAATCGAAGAAGGATGAGAGCATTAAGACCCAGTTGCAATTCTTTACCAAAGTCGATGCCTGGCTTATCATATTCATAGTCGCTATTGGCACGGGCGGGCTGTTCTGCTGGATCAGCTATATTGCCCCGCTGCTTACGGAAGTTTCAGGCTTCTCGGCCGAGAATGTGCCGTACATCCTTATCCTCGCCGGACTCGGGATGGTAGTGGGTAACTTCATCGGGGGCCGCCTAGCCGACCGTTTCTCACCTGCCACAACCGTATTTTCGGTACTGCTTATCATGGCCACCAACCTGCTGACCGTATACCTGTTCTCTGACAACCAGGTCGTTTCGCTGATACTGGTATTCCTTACCGGAAGCCTGTCGTTTGCCGTGGTCGCTCCGGTTCAGATGCTGATGATACAGGCAGCGCAGGGCTCGGAAATGATCGCTTCGGCATCGCTACAGGCCAGCTTTAACATCGGGAATGCACTTGGGGCTTTCCTCGGAGGGCTGCCGTTGGTAATGGGTTACAGCTATGCTTCGCCAAATTTGGTCGGAGTTGCTATGGCACTGACGGGTTCGGTTACTGCTTTGGTTCTAATCACCCGAAACATAAAATTGGCACAACTCAAAACCGCATAAAAAAAATCTTTAATTTTTGAATATCGAAATGACCCCGGACGAAAATTTCAGGGGTTATTTTTTTTGTCTTTCTCATTCGATTTCGGACATTCGAAATTTGACTTTCGTTTGAAAAACCAAAAGTGCAATATCATTTTTTAGTTTATTGTTTTTCAATATATTAGCCATAGCTAATTTTACGCACGATTTTGACGTTTTTGGCGTTTTTGATATACCAAAAGTGCAATATTACCGATTGCGAAATCCTTATGATATTTTGCATTATTTGTTATGATATAAGACATTTCGTCAATATTTAACAACTGAAAGGGCTACCTTAGCGGTTGCACCCACTTAATCGTTGAAGAATTCTTACTATATATATGGACACCGGCAAGGAAATGAATTTCACCACATCACTCCAACTCACAAAACGCTTGCAGGAAGCGGTACGCAGTTATGTGTCAGAAGGAGGCCCTAAAGTCATCCTTTCCGACTATAGCTTTTCGCAGCCTGAAACCAATGATAATCAAGTTACTACACTTGCCAAATCAGCAAATAGCCTCATCGAAAGCGCTTCAAAAACGATAGCCTTATTCGATGACGGCAATACTGAACAAGCGCTTCAACAGCTTGAAATACTGGATCTTAAGGCTGACAATTACCTGTTACAGTTTGAGCTTTCGGCACTAAAATCAGATGATAAAACTGTAGCCCAAAGTTCCTATTTCAGCCACCGCGACCTGACCCGAGGTGTAGAGGAAATCAATGCTAAATTCACTGAAAATAAGGAAGATATAAACGCTGTAGAAAAAACGCTGCACTCTTTCTTTAAGCAGGCGCCGGTGGGAATCTGCATACTCAAAGGCCCTGATTTTGTAGTAGAATTTGCCAATCCGTTGTACCTCGAACTGGTAGATAAGACCAGGGAAGAATTCGTTAACAAACCGCTGTTCGACATACTCCCGGAGCTTAAGGATCAGCCTATTGAGGGCATAATGAAAAATGCTTATGCCACCGGAGAACCTTATATTGGCGAGGAACTTGGCATCTATCTTATCCGTAATGGCGTTAAAGACCCCTGCTATTTTACCTTTATATACCAGCCTCTTTTTGACGATACCGGCAGGGTAAACGGCGTTGTCATAGTGACTTCCGAAGTGACGGCAACTGTGAATCAAAAAGCAGCCCTTGATGCTAAAAAGAAGGAATTCAGCAACATAGTGATGCGTTCGCCCATCGCAATGACCATTCTGAAAGGCAAAGATTTTATCATCGATATTGCTAATGAAGTGATGCTGAAAGACCTGTGGCGCATGAACTATAATGAAGTCGTAGGCCGCAGTATACTTGAGGTTTTCCCTGAATTGCATGAACAGGGCTATCCCGAGTTACTGCAAAAAGTAATGGACAGCGGGATTCCACACCGGGCTTCAGAATCACCTGCATACGTAGATTCACATGATGGCCGAAAAATGTATTACCTTGATTATGAGTATGCACCCCTGTATGAAGGCGATGGCAGCATCAACGGCATTATGTGTACCGTAAATGATGTCACCCCCCGCGTGAAGGCCCGTGAAATCGAGAATGCGGCGCATAAAAGGTATGCCCACCTCATCCAGACGCTGCCTGTAGCAATGTACACTATTGATGCTAACGGCTATATCGACCTATACAACCATGCCGCGGAGGTGCTATGGGGACGCAAACCCGAACCCGGTATTGACCGTTGGTGCGGATCGTTTAAGCTTGCTGCCCTGGATGGCACACCCATTACGCATGATAGCTGCCCTATGGCCAGAGCATTCAAGGAGGGACGCACTATAGAAGAAGAAATATATATGTACCGTACAAATGGCGAGCGACGCCATGTTATTGTACATCCACAACCGCTTTATGACGATAAAGGCAATATCATTGGCGCGACCAAAGTTATAATCGACATCACCGATCGTAAAGAGGCTGATGAAGCCCTTCGCAAAAGTGAAGAGAAATTCAGGCTGCTTTCGGCATCACTGGAATCACTTGTAGCAGAGCGAACTAACGAACTTAAGATTGCCAACAAGGAACTTCAAAGCACCAATAAAGAGCTGTCTTCTTTTGCTTATATATCGAGCCATGATCTTCAGGAACCGTTACGAAAGATTCATACTTTTGGGAGCATCATTATGGCCAATGATTTCGAAAACCTCTCAGAATCAGGCAAACGCAATTTCACGCGGATGCAAATCGCCGCCGGAAGGATGACTAAGCTCATTCAGGATCTCCTCACCTATTCCCGCTCTAATGCTGCCGAAAAAACCTTTGAGCAAGTCGACCTCAACACTTTGTTAAGGGAAGTCGCTTCTGATTTCGCCGACTCAATTAATGATAAGAATGGGGTGATTTCTATTGGTCCCATGCCTACAATCACAGCAATACCTTTTCAGATACGCCAGTTATTCAACAACCTGATGTCTAACGCACTGAAGTTTTCCCGCGAAGGGGTTGCGCCTGAAATCACCGTACTATCAGAAAGAGTGCCAGGAAGCAGCATTGATAATCCTAATGCAAATAGCGAAAAAGACTACCTGCATGTATGGGTAACCGACAATGGCATTGGCTTTAGTCCGCAATATGCAACACGCATATTTGAGGTGTTCCAAAGGCTGCACGGCAAAGGAGAATATGAAGGCACGGGCATTGGGCTGGCCATCTGCATGAAAATCGCCGAAAACCACAAAGCGATAATGAATGCATCTTCGCAACCCGGCGAAGGGGCTATATTCAATATTTATTTCCCAATAAATTAATTCATTCAGTGCGTTTTGCAGTTGCCTCATATCTATTATATTTGTTGCAATTAAAACCATCTGACACAAATGAAACTTAAACAACTAATTGCACTATTGCTGCTTACTGTAACTGCAGCATCGGCTCAGACTATTGACGTTAATACTACTGACCCTCAGACGGGCACCAGGCTTATACTTACCAAAAACCACAAGGGAAGTAAAATTGAGGTAGACGACACAGTAGCAAAAACAGGGTTAGTATTCTTTTCTGCAGGCTATCAGAGTAATGCTGCAAAAGGCAAAACTGTCGAAACCTATTTTATCGATCTTGACATGTACCACAATGACAATAAGCTGGGTTGTGTAAGACAATCTGACAATAATGTTTTACTGACTCTTGAAGACGGTACCGAAATTCAATGTTTTCAGATATCGGAAACGGATTGCAGCCATGAAGCTTATAAAGCATCTTTTGCGCTAACCTCTAAAAAAGGCACATTTGAAGACATGGAAAAGAACTTCAAAAAATTGCAGACCGTAGCCATCGCTAAAATAGTGGTTACCACTACGGAAGGCGCCTTGGTTTACAAGATCAAACATAAAGATTACGTAAAAGCGCACTTTGCACTTGTAGCTAAAACGCTTAACAGCTCGGTAAAATAATTAAAAAAGGCTTTTTGGAACAGTTCAAAAAGCCTTTTTTGTTTTACTTATAATATTGGTATTACTGGATAGTTATTCTTTAAAAGTTGTTCTCAGTTCCTTGAGATTTATTATGATAACCGATAGTATAATAACAACAATACCAATCCACTGCACTGTTACAACCTTTTCGTTAAGCAGAAAAAAAGCCATCCCTACAGACACAGGTATTTCAATTGAAATAATAATAGATCCCAACCCCATACCGGTTTTAGGCATCCCTTCATTAAAGAATAATGGAGGAAGGATTGTGCCAAAAATTGCCACCAGCAAGCCCCACTTATAGAATATTGATATATGATATTCTGCAGGCATGTTAAAATAGCCTACAGCCAGAACAGCGATATTGGCTCCCAAAAGAATCCAGAAGCTTTTTCTTTGCGGATGCATAGTGCGTGCTACCCTGTTAGAAACAAGGAGCATTATAGTATACATAAGAGCGGCCAGCAAGCCCCAAAATAAACCTGTACCATTTAAGCCATCCAGATTGCTAATCGCGTTAGTAGCCAGCAGCGTACCAAACAAAACCATAATAACGGCTATGCATTTATATACATCCGGAAATTTACGTGTAAGCAATGCCTCTGCAACAATACCCATCCAGATTGCCTGCATAAGCAGCACAACAGCTATTGAAACCGGTATATATTTTACTGACATGTAGTAGAAGAAACCCGTAAGTCCGAAAGAGGTTCCCCCTGCCATAAGTTTTGCAACGGTGTACTTATCCGATGTGTCTTTTACCGGTTGCTTTACCTTTTTATTAAAAAGAGCCAACAAACCAATTGTAAATAAGCCTATTAAATATTGAGAGGTAACGACTTCGGTAGTGCTGTAGCCATCTTTATAGGCTAATCCGACGAGTGTTGCCAAAATTCCATAACTGGCAGCACCAATACTTACCAGCACCACACCTCTTGTAAGGGAAGAATTATTCATAAAACATTTATTAATCGTGCAAAAATAGAACGAATAATTACCAGCGATTTTTTTTTATATATAAATAACATATAGCTGTATAGACATACTCTATACTTGCTATTAATTCAAAAAAAGTCTTTCCCGAACCTTTTACTACCACCTGATTATCAATGCCAGTTCATCGGCCTTTGCAACTGCAAAAATTTCAGCAGCCAGTTCTGGATGGCCAGCATCAGCACTTTATTAATGTGTTAAAGTAATGAAAACCGGACTCAGACGGTACGTTTCAATAAAATATCGCGTTGCCTGTCACTGCCCAGCATAAAATCGTGGGTACCAAAGGGAGTAAAACCATTTTTAGCATAGAATTGTTGGGCATTGGTATTCTTATCCCAAACGCCAAGCCATAAATAATCGAGATCATTTTCAACAGCAATAACAAGAGCAGCATCCAGCAGGAACTGCCCTATCTTTTTGCCCTGATGTTCCTTCAACACATAAATACGTTCCAGTTCGAGGCTTTTAGAGTCATTTAGGTCGGTTTGGGAAGGCGCGTAATTGATTTTTATGTACCCGACAGGCACATTTGCCTCCATTGCAAAATAAAACCCAACAGAAGTTTTATTTAGAGCCCTCAATAGCATTTCATCTGAAAATTCAGTAGCTATATACTCACGCATATCCTTGTCGGTATTGAATTGGGCATACGTGTCGGTAAATGTCTGCGCACTAAGTTGCTGAAGCATTGCGAGATGTTCGGGAGTAATCTTTAGGAGTGTGAGATTTTGCATAGTACAAAAATAAAAAAGTCCCCGCAATGCGGGGACTCTGTGCTGGTAAGTTATAGGTAATCCGAAGATATCTCTTCTGGTGATTAGTCTATTACTTTAACGTTTACAGCCGTTGGGCCTTTTCTGCCGTCTTCTACTTCGTATTCAACAGCATCTTTTTCGCTGATTTGGCCTACTACACCAGAGATGTGAACAAACACATCAGCTGATCCGTCTTCCGGTACAATAAATCCAAATCCTTTTTCTTCGTTGAAGAATTTTACAACTCCTGATTTCATAAAAATAAATTAAGGCGCAAAAGTGTAATAATTAAATGATTAAACCGAATTTTTTTTGATTTTATTTTCTAAAATATGTGAAAAACGTTCACTTTTAAGCATTTGTAATAATTTTATGTAGGATTTTTATTTCAAAAAATAAATAAAGCTACTATAGAATTGTTACATCTAGAAAAATTCTGCATCAAAAAACATTCGAAAACGTCATTTTCAACCCTTAACATCACAAAATCACTTTACATGATAAATCTATAGAGAAAAAGACACCTCTTACTTAAACAATTATATTTAAACAAGTTATAATCCAATTTAAAACAAATCATGAAAAAATTATATATTTGGAAAATATTAAGTTGTCCAATAGTGTTAGGACAGGAAGAATTCAAGAATAAATGAAAAAAGCAATTCTATTATTTTTTGTAATATTTTGTGTAAACACGATGATTTCACAAACCCTAATTTCAGGGAATTATTCTTCTTCTGATTTGGGATATACTTACACTGTGATTTTAAAACATGAAGGTAATATTATTACTTTGACTGAGCCCAATAAAGTAAATCAGTATAAAAGTACAGGAGGAAACAGCTATTATCATACCGAAACTAAATATTCGCATTATTATATCAGAATAGCTGGAAATGACAGATATTACGTCGGTAAACAAGGCGGTCCTGAACAACTTTTTACTCTTTCTGGAAGCAATACAGTTGAATCAGAAGAGCTATCAACAGGGATTGACAATTGTCCTTTATATGATAAATATCTGGAGTTAACTTCAGGCGATGATGATGAAGTGCAAGCCTGGGCTTTTTGTGCCGCAGCGGCTCTAGCAAAATGTACATATACTGATATTGAAGATTATTTAAAGCCAATAATTAAAGGACTGAAATCTATTATAGTAGATACTTCAAAATGCCCATGCACAGACGTAATAAGCCAAAGTGAATGGAACGCAGTAGGAATTGATTAACAGGAAACTTTGGTACAATTAAAATTACTTCACCTTTCAGTCTTATTTATAGAATCTACGTTTAATTTTATCATTATTTAAAATAAATATATGCGTTTACATATTATTTTAATATTACTTCTCAATACATTCATTGCGACAAGCCAGAGCAATTCAAAATCTAACGATAAACTGATAGAGGAACTGGCTACCATGGTTCAACAGGATCCGGACAACCCGTTAAAAATTGACAGTGAGTCTCTTAAAAAAATTGCTGGCGGTTTGCCGGAAGGGACACTTAAACAAAAGTTACTGACCTACAGCCAAAATATGAGTATGGATAACGATTTAAGTATGAGGCAGGTTTATTGGGATTTAGGTGTAGCTTTCAATACGGGTAACCTAACTTCACAACAGGCTGAATATCAAAAAATGGGCACTAGTCTAAATTTATTATTGCAAAGTCCTGACAAGTTAGCTGAAAAACTAGGTATTATATCAAATCTTGGAAATGGAATGTTCCTTAATGACCCTGCCTATAGAGCAGCTCTATCTGAAGCTACAGGTATTCCAAACATGAATCAGGACACAGCTATGGGGGTAACATTGGCTGTGGTTGGTTTAGCAGCATTACAAGAAAGTCAGCAATTTAAAGAGGACTATAAAAAATATGCTAAAATGAGCTGGGCGATGGTATACTCTGAAAAGGATCATAATTTAAGTAAAAATTTGATAGATGCCGCTGTATTAAAATCTGCTTCTAATTTTATTACATCGTTGTATAGATATGATTTTGACAACGGCTCAACACTTTCCGTAGAGAATGGGATCTTAATTCTTAAAAATTCAAAATCAAACTTATCTAAAAAACTGACCAGTATACTATGGAAAAATGATGGTGAATCTGGATACTATGAACCACATATAGTCAGAGTTGACGTTTCAAATGATGAAAAATTTTTCACAATTACAACAGGAAAAAATCCTCATTCCGATTCCGGACTGAATAAAAAAGAGGCTTATATTATAAATTCTCTTACGGGAGAAGCAATAACGCATAAAGATTTGTATGACGTATTAATGGCATCTATTATGCACTGGACAGATTTCAATGATCAAAATATAAAATATTACAGACCATATTATAACAGTATATTTTATACTGATATGGATTTGAACAAAAAATATGATAAGAAAAGAGTTATGCTTCCTAATGAAGATAATTTCCTGATAAAAAATAAAAGACAATATAACGTATCAGAATATTTTCCTTACGCAATACAAACTGGCGATGGGCTATTATCATTGATATGGGGCTTTAGCCAGGACATTTCAGCTGATTTAACAATCTACTCCAGTTCCTTTTTATATGGGGACAAATTTGATAATAAAAAAGGTTTAAATATTGGTGTGACCAACAAACTTACTGGTATAGCTTCCACTAAAAATGGCGATCTTTTTTTTACCACAGCAAATGGTCAGATTGGAAAAATTTCCGGCCCGACATACAACTTTGAAAATGCCGAAACACTTTTAAAAACGGCTCAAACCTCCTCTTTTGCCAAGCCTTATGACTTCACTGTAAAAGAGAAATATTTATTTAATGGTAGTTATTTCGTAAAATCTCCACCCAAGTTGATTGCATCGGGCGACGATAAGTGGCTTGTTTATCTTGTTGATTATAAAATGTATTTGATTAGCGTATCAGACATTACCATTACGAAAGAATTTGACTTAACCGTAATTCCTTTCGACTCATTTTTTACAAAAGAAAATGGTGACTATGTTTTAAATTTGCTATCCCTTAACGAATTTAGAATTCCTATTATTAAGAAGTACTCTTTATCAGGACTGGCCAACTCAAAAAAATTAACAGTCCCGGCAAAAAAAGGCTCAGTTAGTACTGCCAAGGAACCAGCTACTTCTATAGCAGAAGAAATTAAAAGTTTGAAAGCCTTACGAGATGAAGGAACTATCACAGAAGAAGAATTTATCAAAGCAAAAAATAAATTACTTAACAGCAACTGATACAATGCATTGTTTTTGTGTTTCTTTCATAACCTCGGACAAAGAAATATAGATTAGAACTTACAAAACAAAGCGACCCTCCAACAGCGTTATGAGCTTCAAATGCTCCTCAAAAACAAAAAACCCTCCACATTTGCTGTGAAGGGTCTTGTAAAACCTGTGGTCCCACCTGGGCTCGAACCAGGGACCACCTGATTATGAGTCAGGTGCTCTAACCAGCTGAGCTATAGGACCGGTTTCGAGGCTGCAATATTACTACTATTTTTTATTCAATGCAAATAATTGCTAAGGATATTTTATACTTTTTTGCAAGATAATTTAATACCCATTGATTATTAAGTTTTTGCAATCACTAAAATATTTCCTGGCAAAGTTCAATAAGCACCCCATTTGTACCTTTTGGATGTAAAAAAGCCACCAGCTTATTGTCGGCTCCTTTCTTAGGGATTTCGTTAAGCACGGTAAAACCTTCCTCTTTCAGGCGGGCGATCTCAGCTACGATATCCTCAACATCAAAAGCGATATGATGAATACCTTCTCCTTTTTTCTCAAGGAATTTAGCAATCGGACTATCCGGTGTTGTGGCTTCAAGCAATTCGATCTTATTAGGCCCATTCATAAAGAATGAAGTTTTTACACCTTCACTGGCTACCTCTTCCATTTTGTAAGCCGGTGCGCCAAACAGTTTTTCAAAAAGCTGGTTAGAAACCTCAAGACTGTTTACGGCGATGCCTATATGTTCAATTTTTCTCATACTATTCATTTGTTATTTCCTCCGGCAAATATAAAACTTTGGATAATGATTCAAACTTTGCAACTCTGTATCTTTGAGACTCTGCAACTTCTAAGAAAATTGAGTACTTTTGCAAGATGGAAACAAACAGGCAAAAAAAGATAGGCGCCCTGCTGCAGAATGACCTTGTGGACATATTGCAGGGTGAGATACGTAAAAACGGCATCAGTAACCTTATCATCTCTATATCTAAAGTTAACGTTACTTCGGACCTTTCTATAGCAAAAGTACACCTTAGCGTATTCCCTTCTGACCGTGGAGCCGAAATACTTGCGGCTGTGCGCTCTAATGCACCGCTTATCAAGCATGACCTTTCACAACGCGTAAGGCTTCAGTTGCGTAAAGTGCCCAACCTGGTATTTTACATAGACGACTCATTAGATCAGATCGAGAAACTGGAACAGGAGCTTAAAGGAGAAAATAACCCTATAGCTAACCCTGAACTTTTAGACAGACGTAAAAAATCATAATTCCCCAGGAACCATAACTTGAGCTTTCCGTTTTACATAGCCCGGCGGTATACCATAAGCCGCAGCAAGAGCACTGCCATAAATATAATTACAGGCATTGCAGCAACGGGTATTGTAGTAAGCACAGCAGCTCTTTTTATAATCCTTTCGGTTTTTAGCGGGCTTAAGGACTTTAGCCTTTCGTTTACCAATACTACCGATCCCGACCTTAAGCTTACACCTGCAACCGGAAAGTCGTTTATGATATCACCTAAGCAGGAACAGGAACTCCATCAGCTAAAAAACATAGCCGTTTACAGCAAAATTGCCGAAGAACGTGTGCTTTTTTATTTTGACGAAAAAGAACAGGTCGCTTACATGAAAGGTGTTGACAGCCTTTTTACCGCGGTAAACCCCATAAAAAAAAGCACTTTGAGGGAATGGCTCAGGCCATATACCGGAGAAGCAGTAGTAGGTGCCGGAATCATGAGGAAATTCTCAATGGGGCTTGGTGAGTTCAACCGTGATTTTGAGGTATTTGTACCCAAAGCCGGAAAAGGAGCCATTCAGAATCCCGATGATGCGTTTGTTAAAACAAGGCTGATCCCTGTAGGCGTATATAGCATTAATGATGATCAGGACAATAAATATGTATATGTAGACATAGCCCTGGCTCAGGAACTCCTTCAGTTTAAGCGCAACCAGTACACTTCTGTCGAATTTAAGCTGACACCAGGAACGAATGAGGCAGACATGCGAAAAGACATTGAAAAAGTATTCAATAATAAGGTAGTTCTAAGAAACAGGGAACAACTTAACGACTCTCTGCACAAAATGCTGAATGCCGAAAACCTGGTCACCTACCTGTTTTGTTCCCTTGTAGTGGTACTCACGCTATTTTGTCTTGCAGGAGCACTTATTATGCTGATACTGGACAAAAAGGAAAATATAAAAACCCTGTACAGCCTTGGCGCAGAAATAAAGAACCTTCGCAAGATCTTTTTTTATCAGGGAATTTTTATTACCGCACTGGGAACCGTTTTTGGACTTGCATTAGGAACTGCAGTGGTACTTATCCAGAAATATTACAGCGTAGTCATGATCACCAACACCATGGCTTATCCGGTAAATTTCAGCGTTATGAATATCATAATCGTGTTGCTGACCATTTTCATCCTTGGAATTTTTGCTTCGAGGATAGCTGCTGCCCGCGTCAGCAAAAAGCTGCTTGAAGCTTTATAATTCTCAAATCACTCATTTTTAATAAGGTTAGCAAATTTTGTTAGCTTTGAATTCCGAAACCGCGAAAGTGGTTTCTATCATCAATCATATCAAACCCCAATCAAATGACTAAAGAAATTCAACAACCCAGCCCCTTCTCCCGTTTTTTAGATTTGCTGCGGCAATCGCTAAAAGGAGAAAACATAGACTTTACACAAGGCAGCATCCGCCGTGCGGTAGTTTTGCTTGCCATCCCGATGATGCTGGAAATGGCCATGGAATCGGTTTTCGCACTGGTAGACCTTTATTTTGTAGGCCATCTTGAAAACAGCAGCTTTGCAGTACAGACAGTAGGACTTACCGAGTCGGTATTATCAATAGTATATTCAATTGCCATAGGTATGAGTATGGCCGCTACTGCGGTAGTAGCACGACGCATAGGCGAAAAAGACCCCGAAGCAGCTTCGAGGGCGGGCATGCAGGCCATTATTATAGCCATAGCGGTAAATGTTGTTATCGCTATCCTTGGCTTGATCTATGCAACCGACATTTTAGTCCTTATGGGTTCATCGCGAGAATCTGCCGAATTTGGCACCCCTTTTATGCGCATCATGATGGGCGGAAGCTTTGTTATTATGCTGCTGTTCCTTTTCAACGGTATCTTTCGTGGGGCAGGCAATGCCGCCATTGCCATGCGAAGCCTTTGGATAGCCAACTTTTTCAACATTATCCTGTGTGCGGTATTAGTTCCCGGATGGGGGCCATTTCCTGCCATGGGGCTTACAGGCGCAGCCATTGCCACTACCGTGGGCAGAAGCGTGGGTGTACTTTACCAGCTATATAACCTGTTTAACGGTAAAGGCATCCTGAAGGTAGCCATCTCTTATTTTGCACCCGACTGGGAACAGATAAGAGCCTTGGTAAAAGTTGCCGCTCCCGGCATATTACAATTTGTAATCGCATCGTGCAGCTGGATATTCCTGGCAGAGCTTGTTGCCACAACGGGTGGCGATGAAGGCTCGGCGGGATATCAGAGCGCATTGCGCATCATGATGTTCTTTATGCTGCCGGCATGGGGACTGAGCGGTGCTGCCGCAACACTGGTAGGCCAGAACCTTGGCGCGAAACTGACGGACAGGGCAGAGCGTTCGGTATTTGTAACCGCAAAATTTAATGTTGCCTATATGGCCGTTATTATGGTAATATGCCTTCTAGCTGCCGACCCGATGATGTGGTTCTTTACCAATAATGCACAGGTGCATGACATCGCTGTAGAAGCCATACGCATTTTGAGTGTGGGCTACATATTTTACGGAATAGGTATGGTATTGCTAAATGCCTTTAACGGTGCAGGAGACACTAAAACACCTACATGGGTTAACTTTTTTGGCTTTTGGCTATTCCAGATACCTATGGCATGGCTTCTTGCAAAACATTTTAACCTGGGGCCTACAGGCGTATTCTGGGCCATTCCGGTTGCCGAAGCCAGCATGACAGTCGCCACCATTTTCCTTTTTAGAAAAGGACGATGGAAAAAAATAACCGTGTAATCACAAAAAATATTTACACCCTGAAGCCCTGCAATTGCAGGGCTTTTTTTGTTTATCGAAAAATTTTTCATCTTTTTTTGTAACGAATCAGGAAGTCGTTTACATACTTGTTATAAATCACAATCAAAAAACGAAAATCATGAAAAAAGCAATCTTTTTACTCGCAGCACTGGCAACAATAGTAACAGGCAATGCACAACAAGACAACAAAAACAACTCTATGCTTTGGAAAATAGAAGGCAACGGAATAGAAAAACCTTCGTACCTGTTTGGAACTATCCACATGCTTTGTGCATCTGATTTTGAAATTAAGGAAAAAGTAAGCAAGGCTTTCAACAGCACCTCTAACCTGGTTCTTGAAGTAAATACTACCGACCCAAATGAAATTCAGGCCATGCAAAAAATGATGAAGAGTGAAACCACTCTGTCCAGCCGACTTGATGATGCCGGAAAAAAAGAAGCCAATGACATCCTTACTTCGCAAATAGGCATTACACTTGATCAGGCGGAACATGTATCACCTTCGGGTTTGTTGAGCATAGCGATTGTTGGCGCAATGAAATGCCCTCCAACCGAGATGAAATTTTATGAAGGTGAATTTACTGCCATGGCACAGGAGCAGCATAAAACCATTGGCGGACTGGAAACGATAGACAGCCAGGCAGGTGTAATTGAAAAATCATACAGCCTTACCGAAATACTCAGCCAAATAAAAATGAAGTCTGAATATGGACAGGTATTAGCCGACATGGCCCGCTTTCATAAAGAAGAGAACCTTCCCGAGCTGTATAAAACATTAAAAGACAAACGTTTTATGGATGCTAATGCCGAAAACCTGATGCTGACCGAAAGAAATAAAGCCTGGGTTAAAAAAATACCTGCCATAGTAAAAAAGGAAAGTACTTTCTTTGCAGTAGGTGCCGGCCACCTGTACGGGAAAACAGGGCTAATAGAATTACTGAGACAACAGGGATATAAAGTTACACCCGTAAAATAAAAAGGCCACAACCAACCAAAACCACAGATCTTGAAAACCAACGAAAAGGAATTCTTAGCTGTTATTGAAAAGCACAAAGGACTGCTCCATAAGGTTTCCAGAATGTATATGGACGAGCCCGAAGACAGGGAAGACCTGTTTCAGGAGATCGTACTGCAGCTCTGGAAATCGTATGGCACCTTTAGGGGAGAGAGCCAGATCTCTACCTGGATGTACAGGGTAGCCGTAAACAGTGCGCTTACTTTTTTCAAAAAAGAGAAGAAAAAACCCGATAATATAAGAATGCATCCTGAAATGGATGTGAAAGACGATATTGATGAAATGCACCGCGAGACACAGCTGGACTATTTCTACAAAGCCGTGCAGCTGCTCAATCCGGTAGAGAAAGCATTGATATTTCTTTTTCTCGAAGGGCAATCGCATAAAGAGATAGGCCAAAACCTGGGTATTACCGAAGTGAATGCCCGCGTAAAACTAAACCGAACAAAAGATAAATTACAGGAAATAATAAAAAAGCAGGGTTATGAATTTTAACGAATTGCAACAACAATGGAACAACGAACCTACAGACAGGATCACTGTTCCCAACACTATAGACACACTAAAAGAGGCACAAACCCCTATTGACAAAGTGCGCAAAAAAATGAAAATGGATTTTTTCATGCAGGCTTTCATACTGGTACTAACGGGTTTCGCTCCGCTTATTTTTGATTTTTCAGATAAGCTTACAGCCTTATTTGTTCCTTTCTATGCTATCACGATAGGCTTTATGGCCTATTATTTTTATAAGTTCTTTGTATTTTATAAAAAGTCGTATGACATGACGTTTGACAGCCGCAAGAATCTACTTTGGTTTTTCTACGAGCTGAAACTTAACATAGAACTTTATAAAGCACTAACCTATATTATGTTCTTTTTGGGATTCTCTTTTGGTGTACTGGCAGGGACAGTAACAAAAAATGAAAATGCAATTTCCAATTTTCTGGATAAAAAAGAAACAGGCCTTGCAATCGCGATTGGACTGATAGCTGTACTAATCATCTTTTCTCTATTTATGGCAGAGTTTATACCACGATGGTATTACGGCAAGCACCTTAAACAGGTAAAAACCGTTTTAGACCAGCTTGATGAAGAATAGGTAATATTAGGAAAAATTCTATCTTTAAAAAGTGTAATTTAGTAGCTCAATTCGCACTCCATGAAAAAAATCGCATTCCTGCTGCTTATCCTGTCGCAATTTGCTATCGCTCAGGGCAATGTCAATACCCTTATTGACAGCCTTTCGGTTATACAAAATAACGAAGGCAAGGCAAAGATGGCATTGCGCATTTCTAAAGCGTTGCAGAACAGCGACTGGAAACGGACACTTCACTATATAAACTATGCCGAAGAACAGGCTAAAGCTGCCAATTCGGAAGAATTTACAGCTTATGTAAACACAGAAATAGCAGGTATTTATAATGACAAGGATGCCTTTGATGTTTCTCTCTCCTATTTCCTTAAGGCCTATGAATATTATCATTCTAAAGATGACAGTACTGAAAAATACACCCTTGAGAACTCACTGGCAATTATTTATGCCCGTCTAAATAATAAAGAAAGGGCATTGCATTATTTTAATGCCCTTTTAAAACATTATACCGCAACAAAACAATCGCTTAATGTTGCAAAAGCATACAACAACATTGGGAAACTTTATTCCAGCGACCATAAACAGGATAGTGCCCTTGTATTTTTCAACAAGTCGCTAAAACTTTCAAAGCAGCTAAAAGACAGGGAGCTTGAAACCATGCTTTACAATAATTTTGGGCTTACCTATGTCGAATTGAATAAGTTTGACCTGGCAGCCGGCTATTTTGCAAAAGCAAAAAAGTTAGCCGAAGCAAATAATGACCAAAGAATGAGGGCATGGATTTACAATTCCCTTTCAAAATTGTATCTCTCAAAAAAGGAATCTGATTCGGCTTTGGTATATTCCCAAAAGGCAGCTTCATTGCTTACAGATCATCAGTATACTTTTGAAAATCTATCGGCACTCGAAAACCTTTACAAATCCTACAACCTTAAGCAGGATTATAAAAATGCGACAAAATATTTCGAGGAATTCAACACATTGCGTGACAGCCTGGGGATTGAAATGAAGGCTATGGCTGTTGAAAAACTAAAGCTGGAACAGCAGCATAAAGAGAATGAAGAGTTAAGGGATTTACGCGAGAGCAAGACTCAGTTTAAATATCTTTTTATGGGTTTTGGGCTTATCATACTGTTGCTTTTATGCCTTATACTATTAAACCGTTATAGGAACAAACTCACCAAAGCACAGCTTGAAAAAGAGCTCGTGGAAGCAAAACAAAAAGAACTCGATGCCAACCTTGAACTCAAAAACAAGGAACTGGTAACCAAAGCCATGATAGAAATACAAAGGGCTGAAATTATTGAGCACGTCTCTGATGAGCTTAAGGACCTACGCCTGAAATCGCCTAAAAGAGAAATTCAGCTGGCTATCGATACCATAATCAAGCAATTGGGTAAAGACACAGCCGAAGATGATGTCTGGAAAGAGTTTGAGCTGCATTATGGGCAGGTATATGAAACCTTTTATAAAATTCTTGACGAAAAGCACCCTGAACTTACCTATAGAGATAAAAGGCTTTGCGCCCTGCTTAAATTAAATTTAAGCACTAAAGAGATTGCCAGGATCACAGGACAATCTGTTAAGTCGCTTGAAAATGCCAGGACCAGGCTGCGAAAAAAGCTAAACCTCACCAATACAGCCGAAAACCTGACCGACTACCTGACAGGACTTGAATAAAATATTTTTTATTCAAAAATTTGAATTTCAAATACTTAAAATAAAAAGAGTAGTAAAAGCAGGGTATAAATTTTACCCGTGAGTGTTTTATGGATACTTACAAATAATCACGACTTTAACAGCTTTCATAATTTTATAACAACTATTCAGGCAGTTAACCCTGCCAAAAGACTAACTATTTTTATAAAATTATGAAGAAAATTACATTCATGCTGCTTTTCGCAGTGTTGTGCATTTTTAATGCAAATGCACAATGGCAATCTGACACTGCCATAAACCTAAAAGTATCCAACAGCCTTAGCTCTGATTCACAATCGATAGCGACTCCCTCAGGAGGAACTTACATAGTATATTATAAATCAGTACCTGCTCCCGTAAACTTTGAGATATGGGTACAGTACCTGGACCCGACGGGAACAAAATTGTTTGGCGATGACGGCATGCTGCTTACCAATACGTTACCAATGAGCACTTACACGACAATGTGGAAACTGAGTGTAGATGGCAAAGGAAACTTATATGTAGGCGCAACCGGCACAGGTGCAGGTACGCCAGCATACGTTTATAAAGTTATGCCTACGGGAGAATTGCCATGGGGCGCATCCGGACTAAACGTAGGATCGGGTTACCTGCCAACAATACATCCGTTATCAAATTTTGAGGTATTGATAAGCTGGATGCCGGCAGCGGGGGGGAAAGCTAAAATACAGCACTATACTGAGATGGGTGTGGCAATCTGGCTCAACCCTATTGAAGTTATGCCCAGCACTGCATATTCTAACAGCGGTACTGTGGTAGCAGATATGTTTGAACAAAGTAATGGTTATTTTACAGCCGTTTTTCACACAAGGACATCAGCAGGAATAAACTCGTTCCTGTTTGCACAAAGGTACGATTCAACCGGTGTTGCACAGTGGACACAGCCTACACAGCTGGCAGATAAAGGTTCGACTTACAACAACCTGACCTATGGCGGCACACAGGATGGCGATGTGATTTATTACGGATACTCATTAGCAACAGGACTACGATATGATGCCTTTGCACAACGACTTAATACAGATGGGACTACACCATGGGGTATAAACGGGATAGACTTTGACACTAACCTCACCTATTATGAAATGAATGCAAAAATAGCTTACAGCACGGGTTCGCAATATGTATGGATGATCAGTTCATATACTCCTTCTTCTCAGTCTACATACGGAGAATATGTACAGAAGTTTGACAAAGTTACAGGAGCAAGACAATTTACAGATAATGCACACCAGGTGTACCCTGTAGATGCTGCCTCAAGAATGCATGTTGGCAATTTATACCTGGCAAACAGCCTGCCTGTATTTGCCCTTAAATCAGGCTCTGACAATGGAGTCTCTGCTACTACCCTAAGCGCACAGTTCTTGGATGTAAACGGAAACTTTTTCCCCGCCACTTATGTTAAGCCATTGGCAACTTTTGCAGCAAACAAAGGAAGGATTGTATTAAACAAACCTGCATATAACCAGGGTGTAATAACGTTTGTGGAAGCAAAAACAACTAATGAGTCTAAAATATATGCACAGAACTTCTCTCTTACAATTGATCCATGCACCATTAATGCTAATGCTATTCCTGACTTTTCAAAAGCATGCAGCGTAAACTTTGAAGACCTTACAATTCCGACAGGAACTGATATTTGCGCGGGTACAGTTACAGCTACCATAGATGATCAAAGTATTTTCCCAATCACTGCAAACACTACCATACAGTGGACGTTTACATCAACATCAGGAGGTACAGCTACCAAGACACAGAACATCATTATAACTAATACAATAACTTCTGCAGCACTTGAAGATGTGACTTCACAATGCTCAGTTCTACTTACAGACCTTACTGTACCTGTAGCAACCGACAGCTGTGGCAATACAATTACCGCAACGACAAATGCGGCATTCCCACTAACGCAGGGCACTACTGCAATTACCTGGACATTTACCGGTCCAACAGGTACTATAGCAACACAAACACAAAATGTTATTGTAAATGACACTACAGCGCCTACACTTGCGGTTCAGAATATTTTGGCAACGGTAGCGGAAGACGGCACAGTGAATATTACAGCAGCACAATTTGACAATGGAAGTACTGATTCTTGCGGAAATGACACTGCTACATGGACATGGTCGATTTCTCCTGCAAGTTTTACCTGTACAGATCTGGGTGAGCAAACAGTTATAATTACTGCAACAGACACAATTGGAAATATTGCTACAACCACAGCAACAGTGAGCATAACAGACCCTAATGGTTATTGTACAACATCCGGCATAGGCGAGTTCTACAAAAAAGCTATTAGCATATACCCTAACCCTGCTCAGCAATTCTTTACTATAGAAAGTGCAGAAGCGATCAAATCGGTAGTGGTTTATGACATGCTGGGCAAAACCGTTTTTAGAGGAGCAATGTCAGCTGCCACAGCTACCGTTGATTCAGGAATGTGGTCGGCAGGCGTATATAACGTTACTGTTGAAAATGCAGCCGGAGATCAACAGCGATTAAAACTCGTTAAAAATTAATTCTCAGAACAATTGATAAATAGTAGTTTAAGGGAGCCCGCGGTTGCGGGCTTTTTTTTATTTTATATGGAAAACAGATCCTCTTTTAGTAGTGTCAGGCTCAACTTTAACAGTTATCAGCCTGACACTTAAAACAACTGACTATCAAAACGTAACAACTAAAAGAGTGGTAAAGATTCTGTTAAAATATAGCGATGAGTGTTTAAACAATATGGCTAAATTATATTGGCTGAGAGCCTACATATAATTTTGGCTCCCGCTAATGACGTAGAGACATCTACACAAACTATTATGAATACAATGAAAAAATTTACTTTTTTACTACTAATGACAGTAATGGGCATATTGAATGCCAATGCTCAGTGGACAGACCAAAAGGACGTAAACACTTTAGCAGACAACTCTCTCACAAATGACACCAGGGCTATAGCCACCGGTAACGGAGGAACCTATATTGCCTATTACAAAAAACTTTTGTCCTTTCCCAACTATGAATTAAGGGTACAATACTTAAATGCAGCCGGTGAAAAACAATTTGGCCCAGAAGGGATACTGGTAAACAATACCATCCCTATGAGCACCTACACTTTTAAATGGAAAGTTTCCATTGATAAGGCTGACAATCTTTATATCGCTGTTACAAGCACAGGTGCAGGAAACAACGGATATGTTTTTAAGATAAATACATTTGGAGAATCGCTTTGGGCCGGAGGCCTTAACTTAGGCACAGGGGTTTTACCTACAGTTCTGCCTTTAAGCAATGGCGAAGTGATCATAAGCTGGTCACCCGGTGCAGGAAAAGGAAAGCTACAGCGTTTTGACTCCGAAGGAATACCTGTATGGGCAAACCCGGTAGACATATCTCCTTCGGCTGACTATGCTAACAAAACAACTGTAACAGATAATATGTTTGAAATGGCTAACGGTGATGTTACCGTGGCTTTTCACACAAGACTTTCGAATGGTACGGGTGCACTTTTATATGCTCAGCGTTATAACAGTACCGGAACACCACAGTGGGCTGTACCCGCACAATTGAGTGAAAAGCAAACCTCTTACAACAACCCATACAGTTCAACACGCGATGGCGATGTAATTTACTATGGTTATACCCTTATAACGGGAACACGTTTTGACTCATTCGCCCAAAGGCTAAACCCTGACGGAACTACGCCATGGGGACTTAATGGTATCGATTTCGACACTAATGCCACCCTTTTTGAAATGTATACCGAAATCGCTTTTGATCATAGTTCGCAATACATCTGGACAACCGCTACCTATACCGGATCGGCACAAGGTAATGCAGGACAGTACATCCAGAAGTTTGACAAAGTTACCGGAGCAAGGCAGTTTACCGACCATGGAAAAGAAGTGTTCGCTATCGATAATAACCACCTGGTTAATACAGGCAATCTTTATCTGCTGAATGACCAGCCTATGTTCTTAATGGAAGCAGGAAACACCCTTAACGCTGTATTTTTAGATAACAACGGGAACTTCCTGTTGCCAAATCATTATTTCAGTGTTGCAACTTTTAACGATACGAAATTGAATATAATTCTGCATAAACCTTATGACAACCATGCGGTAGTAACCTTTACGGAACAAAAAACTATTGATGAAGACAGGATCTATGCGCAGCGATTCTCTACGGTATTAGATATTCCATGTACAATTGCTCCTGCCTCTCTTGCAGATATAACATCAGAGTGTGCCCTATATGAAAACGACCTTACAGCTCCTGTTGCTACAGACAGCTGCGGAAATACAGTAACACCTGTAACAGATGCCGTTTTCCCTATAACTCAGGGTACAACAACCATTACATGGACATACACGACAACTACAGGAGCAACAGCTACCCAGACACAAACCATTATTGTAAACGACACAACAGCTCCAACACTTGTACTGCAAAATAGCACTGTTGCAGTGGATGAAAATGCCACAGTAGTTCTTACAGCGTCTCAATTTGACAACGGAAGTACAGACGCTTGCGCAAACGGTACTGGTTCATGGACATGGTCAGTTACTCCGGCAACTTTTACATGTGCCGACTTAGGTGAGCAAACTGTTACAATAACAGCTACAGATGTGAATGGCAACATTGCTACATCTACTGCTACTGTGACTATAACCGACCCAAATAATTACTGTACTACTGCAGGAGTGGGAGAGTTTGCACAGAATAAAACAGTATTGTATCCAAACCCAACTCAGAATATTTTTAACATAAGTAGTTCTGAAACGATCAGATTTATAGTAGTTTATGATTTGTTAGGCAAAGTGTTGTTCAGGACACCGGTTTCTGCTGAAAATGCAGCTATAGATGCTACAACCTGGTCTTCGGGTGTATATAATGTAACTATTGAAGACGCAAATGGTGGGCAGCAGAAACTAAAGCTTATTAAAAATTAGTTCCACTGAAGGTATTGATGTTTTTTAGTTGACATCATAGGTAGGATGCCGAAAGGCCCCGCAATTGCGAGGCCTTTCATTTTTTATATAATGATATTCTTTTACTATTTAGACGCCGCTACCAGTTGCTCCCTTAATTTCTTACCTGTTTCAACCGCAGCTTTACTATCACATGTTTCAGAAACCTTTACAGATTTAGTTGTATTGGCAACTTCAGCATTTTCAACCTTTACTGTAGCCTGCATCGTAATTTTTAATTTTCCAGTCTCCCCAGCATACGATGCCAAAACTTCATCCATTGTCTTGAAAAATTCGGCTTCACTGCCGGTATTCATTTTATATTCTGCCTTTTCACCGTTTTTTTCAACCGTAAAGCTGATAGAAGTTAACGTATTTTCGTCCGAAGTAAAGCTTTCTACAGCAGCAGTCTGTCTAACTAACGTGGCACTCATCGCAGACAGCGACAAAGCCAATGCGGCACATATAAATATCTTTTTCATAATAATTGATTTAGTTGATTAACTCAAATATATGAATAAAACTAACAACTGTCTTTTTATTACGACGATATAAAAATCAAAGGCCCCGCAATTGCGGGGCCTTTGATTTTTATATAGCTACCGGACTTTATACCGGCCTGTAATCGGCAAATTTCTCCAATACGTCATCAAGTACTGCATAGACATCTACAGCATGGTCATGAGTAACCATTTTTTGTCGGTATTCCTTAAAGTTAGGAATCCCTTTAAAATAATTGGTATAATGGCGTCGGGTTTCAAACACTCCTACCCTTTCACCTTTCCATTCAATAGCCCACATTAAGTGGTTGCGGGCAGCCTCTACGCGATCTTCAAGTGTTGGTGCAGGCAAATGCTCGCCGGTTTCAAAGAAATGCTTGATCTCATTAAATATCCATGGGTAACCAATAGCCGCACGGCCTATCATGATACCGTCTATACCATATTCATTCTTATATTTTAAGGCCTTTTCAGGACTGTCGATATCGCCGTTCCCAAAAATAGGAATGTTGATGCGCTGGTTATTTTTCACACGTGCAATATGCGACCAGTCGGCTTCACCTTTATACATCTGGGCACGGGTACGACCATGAATGGTAAGCGCTTTTATTCCCACATCCTGAAGCCTTTCGGCAACTTCACTAATATTAATAGAATCATCATCCCAGCCTAAACGGGTTTTTACCGTAACCGGAAGATGTGTACTGTTAACCACCGCTTTGGTAAGGCGCACCATAAGGTCAATATCTTTCAACACCCCTGCGCCTGCGCCTTTGCACACTACCTTTTTTACCGGGCAGCCAAAGTTAATATCTACCAGGTCAGGATTAACAGCCTCAACGATCTTAGCCGAAAGGGCCATCGCTTCTTCATCTCCGCCAAATATTTGTATGCCCACAGGGCGTTCGTAGTCAAAAATATCCAGCTTCATGCGGCTTTTCATCGCATCGCGAATCAATCCTTCAGAGGAAATGAACTCACTGTACATTAAATCGGCACCATGTGTTTTGCAAAGCCTGCGGAAAGGAGGATCACTCACATCTTCCATAGGGGCCAGCAATAGCGGGAATTCGGGCAGTTCTATATTGCCAATCTTTACCATCTTCTTCATTTTTGGCAAAATTACAATATTTTAACGACATCTGCCGAAACCAAGCCTATCGAAGCTGCGTATATATAACCTTAGAAATAAGGTTCTTATAAAAGATAGTATGAAAAAGAAAAAGTGAAGCAGTATTTTCTAAAAGCCTTTAATTATTTTTAAGACGAAGCGCCATACCATGCCCCCGAATGAATGGCAATACTATTAGACCACGCTTACTGCTTATTCCCGGCGCATGTTCCCCAAAGCATGCGCTTTTTTGTATTAATAACAAGACACTATAAGATATTTATATGCATGCATAGAAAAATTAAATCGTAAATTCTCATTTTCAAGTGATTAGCGCCGTATATTTGTAACAGTTAAGAGATTCATTATATCATTTGCCTGTCAATATACAGGATGGGACTTAAATGATAATAATAATTTTTAGATTGGTTGATTGGTTATGATCAGTGCATGGATATTTCTCCATGCACTTTTCATTTTAAACCAATTCGTAACGTCAGATTTACATCCACAAAATTTAACCGAAATTTGACAGTGTTTTACGCTTCAACGGATAAATACGCTTTTTGTCGGATTAAATGTACTATTTTTCTGAAATGAATTTGATTTAAAACAGGCCATTAAAGACCACATTAGCAGTATTTTACTATAAAAATATTTCAACTATAACGATATAGTTTTGCGATTTGCATTAAATCCTGAAAAAAATAACCAACCATAGTTTTTGTATTGGTTTTTGTTGTTGTTTTGCCACGTAGTTTTTAAGGATTATTTAACAATCAGGTTTTGAACGCCCCCAATCAAATCCGAATGATTATAAATGCTTCTTCCAACAAAATTACCATTACTAAAAACATACAAACAGCATGCGGACGCCCCCAACCGAATGCTGTTTTTTTATTTGGCCCAGCCGCTTGCAACTCACTAAGTTTAAACTATATTTGCCGATTAAATTTGCTACCTTTACGTGTATTGCATACGTGGGAGAACAGAAGCTATATCTTTCAGGAGAAATAGCGCATAAAACATGATAACAGACGAAGATGAAGCATATTAGGAATTTTTGCATTATTGCCCACATTGACCACGGTAAAAGTACCCTGGCCGACCGACTGCTTGATGCTACCCAAACGGTAACCAAACGTGAACAACAGGCACAGTTGCTTGACAACATGGACCTGGAGCGTGAAAGAGGTATCACGATCAAGAGCCACGCCATACAAATGGAGTACACATATAAAGGTGAGGAATACATCCTGAACCTTATTGACACTCCCGGACACGTGGATTTCTCGTATGAGGTATCACGTTCTATCGCTGCCTGCGAAGGTGCGCTTCTTATTGTAGATGCGGCACAGAGCATTCAGGCGCAGACGATATCTAACCTTTACCTTGCCTTAGAAAATGACCTGGAAATTATTCCGGTACTAAATAAAATTGACCTTCCGAGTGCCAACCCTGAAGAAGTAAGCGATGATATCGTAGACCTTTTGGGCTGTAAGCTGGAAGACATCATCCCTGCTTCGGGTAAGACCGGGCTTGGGGTAGAAGAAATACTTGCTGCCATCATTGAGCGTATTCCCGCACCAAAAGGTGACCCGGATGAGCCTTTGCAGGCGCTTATATTTGACTCGGTATACAACCCGTTCCGTGGAATCGAGGTTATATTCAGGGTTAAGAACGGAACGATCACTAAGGGCCAGAAGATTAAATTCATGGCTACCGGCAACGAATATTATGCCGATGAGATCGGTACGCTAAAATTGAACCAGGTTCCTAAACAAATGGTAGGTACCGGCGATGTTGGTTACCTTATCTCAGGTATCAAAGAAGCAAAAGAAGTAAAAGTAGGTGATACACTTACCGATGCTAAAAACCCTACCCAAAACATGGTAAGTGGTTTCGAAGACGTAAAACCGATGGTATTTGCCGGTATCTATCCGGTAGACACTGAGGATTACGAAGAGCTTCGTAACTCTATGGAGAAACTTCAGCTGAATGATGCTTCACTGGTGTTTGCTCCTGAAAGCTCTGCAGCACTTGGTTTTGGTTTCCGATGCGGATTCCTTGGAATGCTTCACATGGAAATTATCCAGGAGCGTCTGGAGCGTGAGTTTGATATGACGGTGATCACTACGGTTCCCAACGTATCGTACCTTGCGTACACTAAGAAAGATCCGGAAAACCCTATTATCGTTAACAACCCAAGCGACCTTCCTGAGCCATCTAAACTGAGCCATGTAGAGGAGCCCTATATTAAAGCAACGATCATTACCAAATCTGACTTTGTTGGTAACGTAATGAGCCTTTGTATTGAAAAACGCGGATTGATAACGAACCAGACCTATTTGACTACTGAGCGTGTTGAGCTTAACTTCGACATGCCGCTTGCAGAGATCGTATTCGATTTCTACGACAGGCTTAAAACAGTATCTAAAGGTTACGCTTCGTTTGACTACTCGCCTATCGGGATGCGTACATCGAAACTTGTACGTCTTGACGTACTGTTAAACGCACAGCCGGTAGATGCACTGTCTGCCCTTATCCACGAAGACAATGCCTACAACATCGGTAAAAAGATGTGTGAGAAGCTAAAAGAACTTATCCCACGCCAGCAGTTCGATATTCCTATCCAGGCAGCTATCGGGGTAAAAGTAATTTCGCGTGAAACCGTTAAGGCACTACGTAAAGACGTTACCGCAAAATGTTATGGTGGTGATATCTCCCGTAAACGTAAGCTTCTTGAAAAACAGAAGAAAGGTAAAAAACGTATGCGTCAGGTAGGTAACGTAGAGATCCCGCAGGAAGCTTTCATGGCGGTATTGAAACTGAACGACTAGTTTAATTACGAATTATAAATTACGAATGACCCGGTACAGATGTGCCGGGTTTTTTTTGTAAGTTTGAATATTAAGAATCACTATGATCAACAAGATAAAAATAGAAGGTTATAAATCAATTAGGGAATTAGATTTAGAATTAAAACCAATAAATGTTTTTATTGGTTCAAATGGTGTTGGAAAATCCAATTTTATATCTTTTTTTAAACTCTTAAACATTATTTACGAGCAACGATTAGAAAATTATTCCCTGACCCAAGGAGTAGATAATCTTCTATACTTTGGGAGAAGAAATACTGATTTCATATATGCATATATAGAATTTAAAGAAACAAATGCATATAGTTTTCACTTACAACCAAGCAATGATAATAAACTTTTTATTTTAAACGAAAATACCTATTTCAATAAAAGTATGGGAGGCCAACCTGAGTTTTATGGATACGGCTGGAAATGGAATAAAATAAATGGAAACGCAAAAGAAAGTATTATAAAGGATAGCACACAAGGCATAGCTTCATGGGTGAATCTCTATCTAAAATCTTTCAAAATATATCATTTCCATGACACGAGTACAGATGCTCCATTAAGAAGTATGTGTCAAATAAATGATAACGTATATCTAAAAGAAAACGGAAGTAATCTTCCCGCTTTTTTATATTACTTACAACAAATAGAACCTAAGAGTTTTAAAAAAATTGAGAAACTTATAAATTCAATTGCTCCTTTTTTCGACAGATTTGATTTAAAGCCAGACAGATTAAACCCTTCAATGATAACATTGGAATGGATAGAGAAAAACCATCCCGACAATTATTTCAACGCAACACATTTCTCTGACGGAACAATACGCTTTATAGCATTAGCTACATTATTAATGCAACCAAACTTACCTAAGACAATAATTATCGACGAACCAGAATTAGGCTTACATCCATTCGCAATAAATAAATTAGCTGGTATTATCAAAAAAGCTTCTGCTTCTAGCCAAATCATATTATCAACTCAGTCAATAAATCTTGTAAACAATTTTGAATCTGATGACATAGTAACTGTTGACAGAAAAGATAATCAATCTGATTTTCGCCGTCTTGATCACACCCAATTAAATGATTGGATAAATGAATATAACATGGGTGATTTATGGGCTAAAAATGTAATTGGCGGAAGACCATGAGAGATTTGTATTTTATAGTTGAAGGCGAAACAGAACTTGAATTCGTGAACAAAATTTTAATTCCTTATTTTAATTCACAAGGAATTTTTTCTCACATCCAAGGTTTAGCAATTTCAATGAGTGGTGGAGGACACGGATTTAATAATATTCAACATTTCATAAACACTGTATATCCAGTAATGAGATACAATGGCGAACCAATTATTACTACTCTTATTGATTACTTTAGATTAAATAGTGAAACAAAAATACCCGGATATTTAGAATCTTTAGCCTTGGCTTTAACTGACGACAGGATATTTCTATTAGAACAAAAACTAAATGAATCAGTTCAAAACAAAATGAACTATCGCTTTTTTATCCCTTATATTCAAAAACACGAAATGGAAACTTTATTGTTTTCAAGCCCTGAAAATGGTTTTTATTTTGAAAGTGACAATATAAAAAATGCCATTTTAGAGATTTATAAAGATTACAACAATATCGAGGATATAAATGGATCTGAGCATGGTGCTCCATCAAAAAGGCTTGAAGCAATTTATAAAGCTGACGGAAAAAAATATGTAAAGGTTATTGATGGGATTGAAATAGCTGATAATACTGGTATTGATAAAATCCTTGAGAAATGTCCAAGATTTAAAAGCTGGATTGATAGTATACTTTTTGCGCTTAATAATTGGTAATTCTACAATAATCTCATCTACGAAGTGATCCAAGTCCTTCCGAAAATTCAAAGCATAACCGTCCTCCCTCCCCTCTCCTTTGGAAGTGGGGCCGGGGGTGAGGCCCAAGGAGTTCAGCCGTGTCTTTTTGGTCCTTATGTGACAAGACAAAAGGACAGAGATAAAATGGCTTAAGTAATCTAAGAACAGTTATTAAGATCAGTTTCTGTTAATTTTAACAACTTCTTACACCCCTAATAACAAATATTTAAGTTTTAACTTTTTATTTTTACCGTATTAAAATCTTGTAACATATGAAGAAAGACGGACAGATTATTATTATTGAAGATGACAGAGAAGATGGCGATATCCTGAAAGAAGTGATCGAGGATCTGGGATATGAGAATGAGGTAATAATCCTTCCGGACAGCACATTGGTAATGGAATTCTTAAGCAGACCGGACACTTCTCCGTTCCTTATCTTTTCGGATATTAACATGCCGAAGATGAGTGGCTATGAGTTACGCGACCTTGTGCTTGCCGACCCTAACCTGAGTGACAAGACTGTACCGTACATTTTTTTTAGTACGGCAAGCGATCCTGAAACGATCAAGACCGCTTACAAAAAAGCAGCTCAGGGTTTCTTTACCAAGATTAGCGATTATGACGAGTACAGGGACGTGATCAGAAAGATCATCGAATACTGGAAAGCAGCTAAAGTTCCCCAATAAGGAACTATAGTATTAACCTAAATCCCTCGCCGTGGCGGGGGATTTTTTGTTATAGAAAGCCTAATCTTCGTGCATCCCGCCTGTGCAGGCAATACCTTTGTACTATAAAATTGCTATAATGAAAAAAGACGGACCTATAATCATCATTGATGATGACGAAGATGACAGGCTAATATTTGAAGATATCCTTAGTAGCCTTAGCCTGCCCAACGAAATTATACTCTTAGGCGACAGTACTGAAGCCCTTAATTTCCTTAAAAAGGAAGACATAAAACCTTTTATGGTAATCTCCGACATCAACATGCCGCGAATGAACGGCTTTGAACTGCGCGACGAAATCCTGAAAGACCCTTACCTCACCGAAAAGACAGTACCTTTCATTTTCTTTACTACTGTAGGCAACGGCTATACGGTTGAAGAAGCCTTTAAGCGTTCCATACAGGGATATTTCCACAAAACAAGCAATATGGATCAGCTAAAAGAAACACTACAGGAAATTGTAGACTACTGGTGCGATGCCGTCGTCCCGGAAATAGATTAGATGTCAATCCGCTAAAAGGCCTGCAAGGTTTTTGAAACCTTGCAGGCCATCCCTTTTTATAAACTTAGAGGATTTCAAAAAAACTGCAGGTTGCGACTTTAGACTTTCTAACTTTATGACTATGTCGTACCTTTGCAGCCTAAGCAACTCAGGACCTAAGTCCCTCAGAACCTCAAAGAAAATGATCGAAGATAAAAACCAGCAGCGCACGAGCCTATCTGCGCTGGGCGAATTTGGCCTTATAGGGCACCTTACCCGAAATATAGAAACAACACAACCCTCTACCCTTAAAGGCATCGGAGATGATGGCGCTGTGCTTGATTTTAAAGATAAAAAAGTTGTTGTCTCTACCGACCTTTTGGTGGAAGGCGTACACTTTGACCTGGCGTATATGCCGCTAAAGCACCTTGGTTACAAAGCAGTCGTGGTAAATATCAGCGACATCTGCGCAATGAATGCCAATCCTACCCAGATCACAGTATCTATTGCAGTATCTAACCGTTTCCCGGTTGAGGCTCTCGATGAACTGTATGACGGTATGAAGCACGCTGCCAAGGTTTATGGTGTAGACATCATTGGTGGTGACACCACCTCTTCGCAAAAAGGGATGATACTGAGCATTACTGCCATTGGCGAAGCCGATGCCGAAGATATTACGTACCGCAACGGTGCTTCAAGTACCGACCTGTTGATCGTGACCGGAGATGTAGGTGCTGCTTATATGGGCCTTCAGGTATTGGAGCGCGAAAAGCAGGTGTTCCAGGTAAACCCGAACAATCAACCTGATTTAGACGCTTACAGCTACCTTATCGAGCGCCAACTAAAGCCGGAAGCCCGTAAAGACATTAAAGCCATCTTAAAAGCACTTGAAATACAACCCACGTCGATGATCGATGTTTCCGACGGATTATCATCTGAGATTATTCACCTGTGCAAGAACTCAAACCTTGGTGCAAGCCTGTATGAAGAAAAAATTCCGGTCGACCCACAGCTTATCAATGTATGCGAGGAATTCAACATCGACATTACTACCGTTGCCCTTAACGGCGGCGAAGACTACGAACTGCTGTTCACCATCAAGCAAGCTGATTACGACAAGATAAAAGGCAATCCTAACTTTACGGTTATCGGTCACATGACTGAAGAAAGCGCAGGCATCAATCTTGTGACCCGTGCCAATACCCAAATTGCACTTAAAGCAAGGGGATGGAACGCGCTTTCCGCTGATGAGGATTTAGAGCAATAGGCAGTGTTCCGTTTGCAGTCACAACACATCTGAATGAAGCTACGGCATTAAACTCTGTGGCGTAAAGAAAATTATGAATGAAGCGTGAAGAAGCATCCGCTGTTTGAGCGAAACGAGTTCGGATGGTTTAGCTGAATGAAATAATTTTTAGCCTAAGGAGTTCAGCCGTGCCTTTTTGGTCCTTTTGTGGCAAGACAAAAGGACAAAGACAAATTAATTCACAGGAAATAAATACATATGAAGGATGCTTAACCGCATCCTTTTCTTGTTTAATTACTTTATTCACACAATCTTAACATCATAGACTGCGTTATACCGAAGAATCATTTAGATTTGTAAGAAACCAAACCATTACTATGAAAAAAATCATTCTTCTTTTAACCCTTACTCTGGGTTACTGCAGCTATGCACAGCAGACAACAACCGTCACGACAACTACGACAACAAAAGTCGACACATCTCCTTCCATCATTGAAAAAAAGCACGAGGTAAAGCTCGGTGCAATTAAGCTGTTGGCAGGTGGTATTACGGAGGGCACGTATGAATACATCTTTTCTGAAGATTTCACTTTTGGAGCCTCTGTACTTTACAATTTTGACCACAAGAGCAATGACTATCCTGAAAAATTTTCTGTCACGCCATTTGCCCGTTTCTACTTTCAGGAGACAAAAGAATATGGAGCAAAAGGCTTTTTTGTGGAAGGCTTCGGGAAATACGTAAGCGGACAGGATATAATGGATTATTATGATGCAACAACTCCCGAAAGCGACGTTAGAAAAGACTTTAGCTGTGGAGCAGTCGGAATCTCTTTGGGATGGAAATGGATAAACCGAAGCGGCTTTGTTTTCGAGTTACTCGTGGGTGGCGCAAGAACACTTGGTGGCAACGACAGTACTCCGGATGCTATTTTTAGGGGTGACTTTAACTTAGGTTACAGATTCTAATTGACAACTCACAAAATACTAAAGGCTCCATTTGGAGCCTTTAGTATTTTATATCGTTACGTATAGAAAGGATTCGTGCCGTTTATACTTGATATGTTCATACAGTCGGGTTCTATAAGGTAGCACAAACATCTTTATTATTATTGCTGAATCGCAAACCTGAGGTTTTAGCCGAACAGGCGCAGCAAAGGCGACGAGACCCCGATAGCTATCGTGGCTCCATACATTGCAATACCATTTTACAAAAGGTTATACAACAAAAAACCCTTCATCGTTAGATGAAGGGTTTTCAAAAGAAAGGCGACGACCCGAGCCGTAAG
>NZ_JBTKVX010000018.1:0-96534 GCF_054457175.1 Flavobacterium hauense | reverse complement strand
TTATTACACGCCATGGCAAATAAATTATAATGGGCTTTTATTTGAAACCACTTCTATAAAACTTGGAAAGTTAATAGAACGACTTACTAAAGGTACTTTATTGGACAAAAAATTCATGGCGAAGGAATATGCTATATTTAAGATCACTGATTATATGTATAACTTATCTTTAGGTAGGGAATAAATATAATAAATCCGCTTTGAGTTTTCAGAGCGGATTTTTCTTTATAGGAATTCCTTATTTTAGCCTTCTAAACCTAAACTACTCATGAAGAAAATTATTAGCCTGCTGGCAATCGCCCTGTCATTATATACAGCCGTAGCATGTAAAGAAGATAAAGCGAGAACGGGAATCGAAAATGAAAAAAATGTAGACCCAAAATCGGCTAAGTCAGATATTTTTGCCGTAGCTGATAAATTCCACACCGCTTTCAGGGCAAAAAAAGCCGAAGACATAAAAACACTTACTACTGACACCGGCTTTTTTGCAGGGACCGATCCTGAAGAAGTTTTCAACCAGCAAACCTTTATTGATTACCTGAGATTAAAACTTACGAACCCTGGTATTGGCACCATAACCTATGAGATAGACAGGCGTGAAATAATTTTTGAAGATGGCGGCAAAGGTGCCATTTTAGTAGACCAGTTTACACCAATAGTATTCACCCAGAATATTCCGTGGCGTATGACAAGCCATCTTGTAAAAAAAGACGGTGCCTGGAAATTTGATTTCATTTCCTTTGCAATGACACCAAAAAACGACGTTGTACCTTATATAAACATGGCTGCACATAAAGAAGAATAAGATCTTTTTTTTGAGATAATTCGAAAAGCGTAATAATTTTTATTGCGCTTTTTTTATGCCGGAAGATTAACTTTATAAAGGGAGATAGCGGTTAAAGCTTATAAACACTTTCAAAATAAATTATGAAAAATTATTTTGGAAACCATGATTTATATCAGCTATTGCGGTATTTGTCTTACATACTTTTGATATGTAATTCAAAACACACACAAATGAAAAAGTTAATCCTATCCGTAATTGCATTATCATTTTTTAGCACTGCAACACTATTTGCACAAACTGAAAAAGAAGACCTTTCATCCGATTTTAAAAAGTGGCAGATTCGTCTTCGCGGTATTGCCGTAGTGCCCGATGAAAGTGCCAAAATAGGTACTATCGGAGGTGATGTTGCCATCTCATCTACCTTTATCCCTGAACTTGACTTTACCTATTTCTTTACCAAAAATTTTGCTGCTGAACTTATACTCGGCACCTCTAAACATGACGTCAGTACTACCGGTTCGGATATTTCTGCCATAGGCGGGCCGACGAATGCCAACATAGAATTGGGAAGTGTACGCCTGCTGCCTCCTACCCTGACATTTCAGTATCATTTCTTCCCACTGGCTGATAAAGACTTTAAGCCCTACGTGGGTGCAGGTATAAACTATACCATTTTTTATGATGCAAAACCCGGCAAGACTGTAAAAGGTATTGAATATGACAATGCCTTAGGTTATGCTTTTCAGCTTGGCTTTGATTATATGATAAACGATAAATTCTTTGTGAATGTCGATGCTAAGAAACTCTTTCTTAACACCGACGTAAAAGTAGATGCTTCTAACCTTGCCCCCGGACTTAGCATACCGGCCGAAGTGGACATCGACCCATGGCTGTTTGGCTTTGGTGTAGGGATGAAGTTCTAATGCCAATTCGTTTTTTTGTTGAAAAAGCCACCTTAGGGTGGCTTTTATTATACTGTTTTCAATGCTACGATGAGCAAATCTATATCCTCATTGGTATTGAAATGACTAAATGAAATGCGCAATGACGGTTTTCTTACCTCTTCATCCGACAAGATTTCTTTTAGTACATGCGAAGGCTTTACGCTGCCCGACTGGCAGGCGCTGCCTCTTGACACAGCGATACCCTGCATATCTAAATGAAACAATATCATGGCTGTTTTATCTTCCGGTAGCGGAAGCATCACATTGATTATATTATAAAACAGGTTATCATTATAACCGTTGATCTTATATCCCGGAAAATGGATATCCATCTGCCCGATAAAATACGCTTTCAGGGCACTGATATGTGCTTTTTCAGTTTCAAGATTGGCATACGATAATTCCAGTGCTTTTGCCATTCCACCAATCTGATGGACTGCTTCGGTTCCTGCACGGAAACCTTTTTCCTGCTCACCGCCATAGATCATTGGCTTTAGTGGTGTGTTTTTCTTTATGAAGGCAAAGCCTACTCCTTTCGGCCCGTGGAATTTGTGTGCGCTGGCGACCAGAAAATCAACTTCAAGCTCTTTTAGATTCAGAGGCATTTTACCCATGGATTGTACCGTATCGGTATGAAAAAGTGCTCCGGACTGTTTGCAGATACGGCCTGTCCTTTCAAGATCAAGTATCGTTCCTGTTTCGTTATTCACATGGATAAGGCTTACCAGTGTTGGCACATTATCAGCAAGCAGACGCACAAGATGGGCAAGGTCAATACTCCCGTCGGGCAACAAGTTTACATAATCTACCTCTACACCATATTGGGTACTGGCTTCGATAACTGAATGCAATACTGAGTGATGCTCTACCCTGCTGCTAATAATACGTTTAATTCCCAAATCCCTAACTGCACTCAGAATGACCCAGTTGTTAGCTTCGGTACCGCACGACGTAAAAATAATTTCACGTGCTTCTGCGTTGATTAGTCCGGCAATCGTTTTTCGTGATGTTTCAACCAGAACTTTGGCGCTACGGCCAAAACTGTGTGTTGAAGATGGGTTTCCGTAATTTTCTGCAAGCAGCTGCGTTATTTCCTGTAATACTTCAGGGTGCAATGCTGTGGTAGAGGCGTTATCCAGGTATACTTTTTTCATTAATGCAAAATTACAGAAAAAAAGCAGGCAATAGCAGGATCCGTTTTTAGTTGCATCGATCATGCAGTATTTATTATACGCAATCTAATAATCCAACTATCGAAAATCGATTAAAAACCTTATTTTTGTTCGAAATACTTCTTATATGAAAAAGTTTTTTTTACTACTAGCTTCAATGGTATTGATTGCAGGATGCGATGATGGCGATATGGCTTACAAATCGTTTGATTTTTCCAACCAGCCAAACCCAACTTCATGTCCCGCTAACACTACAGATCCTACAGCTACCAGTGAAATCTATTATAAAATAAATGCCACAGAAGGGCTTATATTGACCCTTGTAAAAGGAGCGCTTATAAACTCGCCTACACAGGATGAAGATGGTGTCGACACACCACGTGAAATTGTACTGAGCGGATCTAACACCCTTACCTACTATGATTTTGTAAGCAAACCTACTTCGCTTTGTATGGTATCTGAAGTTCCGGCCTTTAACGAAAAATGGACCGGACAGGGAACTTTATCTGTTAGTACCTATGAAATTTTAGATACTAACAATAAACTTACTGGATATACACATAGCATTACCATAAAAAATGTTTCTTTCAGCCGTGACCAGGAAACCATAACCGTAATTGATAGCGATTTCGGGAATGTTGACAAGCCATTGGGGTTCACATTTAATTTTGTTCCTGAAAACGGAACAGACCCTATGGTTAAGACATGTACCGAAACTACATTGATCTATACTATGAAAGACCAGCAGATTCTTTCTATTGACATTCCTGATCAGGACTTTTATTTTGCTAATGAAACAGGGACAAAAACAATCACTATCCCTAACGATAGTAACGATGCAACTGTGCTGTTCAATGTTTATAATGGTACCGCAAGTACACTAAATGTGTGTGGAAAAGGGTCAGACGTGCCTTCGTTACCTATTCAGAAATGGCAGCTTGCACAGGGATCTGTAATTATAAAGACAAACGAATCAGGTGGTATTTACACTCATAATATTTACCTTAAGAATGCTTTATTTATACGTACCAACAGTTCAGATCAATTTTATCTTGATGATGTTGTAACTGTAGGCGCAGATGGTTACTTTTTTGGAACATACTAATAAAAAAAATCCCTCGTAAAAACGAGGGATTTTTTTTTAACGCCTGTCAACGTTTTGTCTTATAAATACTTCGGTAGCGCCAAGACCATACTTTTGATAATCGGCATCCTTAAAATCGATACCCTCATAGCGCCCCAGTAAAAAATCAAGTTCTGCTTTCAACACTCCCTCTCCTACTCCGTGAATCAGGACTATCTTTTGCATCCTGTTCTTTATGGCAAATTCCAACTGTCGTTTAGCCGTTTCAGACTGTAGTGTAAGAATATCATAGTTTGACATTCCTCTTTTATTTGGTACAAGCTTTTCTATATGCAGGTCAACTTCAAGTACAAATTCATCTTTTTTCGACTTCTTTTCTTTTACGAAGCTTCTCTTTTTAGGCTCTTCTTTTTCTCTTATCACAGAACCCAGGCTCTGATTGGAGAAAAAAGATTTCATTTCTCCTGCATTATTATCTTTAACCAGTTCTTTCTCTTCAAACATTAGCTCAAAGCCTTCATTGGTTTCAATAATTATTTTTCCGTTCTTAAATCCTCTTACGCGTCCGCTGAAAGAATCATCCAGCACGATCACTTTTTCACCTATACTAAACATCTTTTTCCTCTTCAGTATTTTCATCCCTCTGGTGCTTAGAAGGAACTTTAGACATAAGTTTCATCATACCATACATAAAAACAGCAATACAGCCAACCATAATGATCTTATTAGGCTGTACTTTAGATTGCTCAAAAAGCGCTACAAAGGCGGCTGCAAAAAACAAAACAATATATATGGTCTTCATGATAGTTCTTAAATAGCATTACTAATAATGCTGCAAAGATAAACTTTCTGCCTAATATTTCATTTTAGAAGGTTAAAGACTAAAAATAAATGGCGCAACCCGGCAGGGCTTTGCTTATTCTTGCCTTCTCTGCCTCCCGCAATGGGTTACCTGTAAGTATAAGTGTTTTTAATCCTTTCATTTTTTCTATTCCCTCAGGAAGTTTTATAAGAGAATTGTGGGCTAATGACAATAGTTCTACCCCTGAAAGTTTTGTTATGCCCTCCGGTAGTACGGTCAGTTTATTATAATCGGCTACAATGCTTTTAAGCTGATTTAGGGAAGCAATAGTTTCCGGTAAACTTCTTAACCCGTTATACTCTATATTCAGTTCCTCCAGAGACTGAAGTTTTATCCATTCAGCATCAAACTCATTAAACTGATTACGGCCTACATGAAGCACTTTAAGGTTTTTGAGTTTAGAAATACTTTCCGGTAAATAACTAAGCTGGTTATTATCTATAGCCAAAACCTCAAGGTTGCTGCAATTACCTATTTTATCTGTTAGCGATGTCAGCGTATTTTGAGAAAGATAAAGATATTTAAGCTTTTTAAGTTTTCCTATGGCATCGGGTATTGTGGTTATCTCATTATCTGAAAGGTTCAGGTTTAGTAACGACGTGAAAACAGATATCTCCTCAGGTACATATTTCAAAAGGTTAGCCTGCATATTCAGGACTTCAAGCTTTGACTGCGTGAAAAGGACATCGTCCCAATGTTCAAGGTTATTACCCATTAGGTTCATGGAGTGCAATTCCTTTAATTTCCCTATATCATCAGGCACATTAAAATAGTGCCTGTCCCTTAAGTTAAGGTGTAGTACTTTGTTTGCTTTCATGGCATCGGCTACACTATAATATACCGGTTCTTTAAGCGGGTTAGTATTTTGCGCTACCGAATAGGATAACGAAAACAAAGCAAGCAGCACTACTGCAACAACATTTTTATTCATAAAATTTTAAATAGAAAAAAGGGCCGGTATAAATGGCATACCGACCCCTTAAAAAAATTAATCAACTACTTAATTCTTCCTGATAAGTTTGTAAGTACCTGTTTTATCACCAATGTGAACGCGTACCACATATACCTGTTCTCCCGAAGCGGCAGAAAGGTTAACTTCTATTTTTTGGTTTCCGCCAAATGACTGTCCTTTCGTTTCAGAAATTTTTCTTCCAAGCATATCGAATACTTCAACAGAAACATCTTTTCCTGAATCACCTGTAATATCTACAGTAACGTTACCCTGAGTTGGATTCGGATAAAGACTTACCATATTTTTAAGAGGGTTTTGCATACCAAGAACTTCTTCAACAACTATGTAGTCAGTCTTATCAATTGCAGGGCTTGTACCGGCAGCATTTGATGTAGTAAGGCTTACTGTATAAGTACCCGAAGTTTCATAAGTAACTACCGGTGTTTTCTCAGTAGAAGTTGCAGGTGTACCTCCTTCAAAAGTCCATGACCAGCTTGTAGGATTGTTGGTACTAAGATCTGTAAACGTTACAGTCTCTCCTTCTTCTACTGTAGTGATATCAGCAGTAAAATCAGCAGCTGGAGTCTGAGCACCAAGATCTTTATTAAGAGCAAATACTACAGTTGCAGAAGTATTGAAGTTTACATCGGTAAAAGTAGCATCCTGTTGAGGCGCATTGGTGCCGTTAGGGTGTTGTACTGAGAAGAAACCATATTTATAGTCCGGTGTAAATGTAAGTCCAGTTGGCTCAGAACCTGCAGGCATAGAAGCAAAAAGCTCTATTTTAGGGTTGCTCTGCGTATGGTTTGGACGAATAACCCAGATATAGTTAAGACCACCATCCTGAAGAACCCAAAGGTTACCTTTATCATCAAAAGTAAGGTTGTCATTACCATCAGCCCAAGGCTCATTTACAGGACCGTTAGGACCGGCAATAGTATAGCTCATATCACCAGCAAAAGTTTCAAATTCAGAAATGGTTATACCATTATCCCTGAAACTGTAAATACGGTTCTTACCTTTACTTGTAAAATATATTTTCCCATCAATAGGGCTGATTTCACAATCCTCTACACCGTTAAAGTTTGTACCACCCAATGTCTGCGCAACTGATCTAAGGTTGTTACGGTCTGCCTGAGTTGTGTTAGGAACCTGTATCCATGTAGCTGTCGGTGAACTTGGCTCATCGTTAGAAAGTATAAGATCCATTTTAAGAACATATACTTTTCCAGAAGTAAAATTACCCGGAGTGTCGGCAACAAATTTGTATACACAGTGTGTACCACCATCTTCACCATAGTAACCTGTAGAACCGTCAGCAGTAATTGCAATGTTCTCGTGGTTCATTCTTCCAAGAGCCCAAAGTTTCTCTTTTTTGTTGTTTCCGTACTCCATTACTGATGCCGTTGTAGGATCAATTTCTACGAACCAACCTAAATCTTCATAACCATCACCGTTAGCATCGCCAAGAGCTGTATCCTCTTCAGTTGTGATAACTGTTCCCCAAGGTGTAATACCTCCTGAACAGTTTCTTGAAGTCGTTACAAGATCTGTGTTGTACATGTCAACCATTTTAGAGTCGTCTACAACCCAAAGCTTAGTTTGTTCATCAAGGTGTATGTTAAGCATTGACACACCACCCGGAGTGTTCTCCTGGTTAATTGAAAGGTGACCTACAGTACTACTTCCTGAAGTAGGAACATATCCTGTAAAATCGTGGTTACCCGGTACGTTTCCTCCACCTGTCATATAAGCAGATCCTTCTTTGAAAAGAAGCTGGTAACGGAATTCAGGTGCAATGATAAGATGATCCAGCTGCGGAGTTGGAGCTATTGAACTGAAACACCCGATGTGTTCTTCGTCACAGCTAATTGTTAATGCCGGGTTTACATTTTTGATGAACATGTCAAATCCTATATCAGAACTTGAACCGTCACGGTTGTGTACTTCTGCAGATATCCTGTTAAGACCTGTAGTGAAAGCCGTTTTAGGAACCTGGAAAATATAATATCTTTTTTCATTAGCCCCATCTACTGTTGTAGATGAGAACGTTAAATGGTTCGTAGGTTCAAGAGGCATGTTATCCCTGAACACTTCTACACCATTTACATAAACGATAACACCATCATCTCTTCTCACACCGAATTCTACGAATTCAGTAAGTGATGAAGTGTTTACTTCTATATCTCTGTAAAAATAAGACGTAATAAATTTGTTCCCTGAATCAGGACCAAATGATATTACAGTTGCAGTAGGGTCACCATAACCAAGTGGTGCATTTCCTGAAAGCCATCCTGCATTTGCAGCAGTAGGAAGGTTCCAGTCTGTTTCGTCCTGGCTTGTACCATTGTCAAGGTACTTCCATGCAGATCCTTTTGTAACAGGATAACCGCCTATTTGTGCATAGATAGCACCCGAAAGCAATAGGCTTACAATTAGTAAACGTTTTTTCATAATGTAATCAATTAGTTTTTGTTTTATACCACAAAAATAGATTGACAACATTTCCTGAGCCTGAACAACGGCTTAAGTTTTGATTAATTAAGCACCCACTTCGTAAACTAAACCTTAATTAATTGCCAGATATTGCGATGCCGCTTAACATAAGAAAAACAATTATTTTGCGACCGGAACATCATTCAGGGAATTTATAAAAGTAATAAGTTCTTTTTTTTCTTTAGCTGTAAGGTTCAACGGATCGGCAGAGAGCGTTTGGTTACTTACATTCAGCCCAAGTCCACCACCACCTCCATTATTATAAAAATCGATAACCTCTTCCAATGTGCTGTATGCGCCATTATGAAAATAGGGAGCGGTAAGTCCTGCATTTCTAACAGTATTTGTTTTAAATGATTTTTCATAGATCCAGGCATACTCACTTAAGATCGTGTTAGACCACCTTCCCTCATCACTGTCCAGCTTCGGCTGTTTTGCATTGGGATCGGCCAATACTCCCAAAATCTCACTTTCATTCTCACTATATAAAGGGGGAACAAGCCCGGCAAATGTTGGTACAAAATGACAAGTTGCACAATTAGCCTTGCCCATAAAAAGGTTAAAACCGTTTTTTACATCCTGGCTAAGCACATCAGATTCTCCCCGTATGTATTTATCAAATTCGCTGTTGAAAGAACGTAGTGAAATCACATAAGAAGCAAGTGCCTTAGAGAACTTTTCGCGGGTAATATTGCCTTTACCAAAAACCTCCCTGAACTGGGCGGCATATTTTGGACTTTCACTAAGTTTTTTAAGGATTGCACTGTATGCAGTATTAAATTCGTCGGGATTAAATATTACATGCTCCGCCTGCTGCTCAAGGGTGAAGGCACGCAGGTCATAAAAAAAGCGGTCAGCATATACTGCATTTACCAATGTTGGAGCATTGCGCAATACTGTTTTACCCTGAATATTACTGATTGATTTTGGCATTCCGTCTGCGAATGCTTTTCCGGGCTGATGGCAGCTGGCACAATTCATTTTGCCATCACCACTTATTGCAGTATCATAGAACAGGGACTCTCCCAATTTACGTAGCTCAGCGCTGTCTTCCCCTTCTTTCAAATCAGTAAAAAAGTACGGATTTAGAAAATCATTACCAAAAATAGATTTGCTTCCGGCATTCCAGGCAGCCGTTTGCTTGAGGAACTCAGGCTCATTTCCCGGTTCAATCTCTCCTAACTTTTTATACAGAGGATCTATATATTGCCTGAATATCTCAAGCCTGTTTAAGGTCTCAAAAGAATCAGCCTTATCAAGGTATCCTATTACACCATCAAATAGCGCTGTTATAGAATTTGATTTCTCTGGATGGCTCTCAGCATAAAAAACTTTCATACCCTCAAATGATGCTTTAGCCTCGGAAATGGCATTAAGTGATCCGGGAGTATCAAAACCGGTAAGCCCCAAAGCATATAACCTTACTAATTGCAAACGCATAGCTGATATGCTGTTTTTTGTTTCAGCTTTAGTATCCAGGCTATCAAAAAGAAGCTTGTAACTTGAACTTAGCTTTTTTGTCAGAGTTGCTATTTGTAATTTTTCCTCAGTAGCTTCATCAGAAAAAACAAGTTCATCAAGTACCTGAAGTCCTTCGGGTGTTAGTACCACTGGACTGGTGCCTGCTTTCTCAATATGGAGCAAAGGCGCTCCATTAATATGCTCGTTTACATATTCAGGATTGTAAAATGCGAGATAGAACTCTATTTTTTTATAGCTTATCCTTGTTTGCGCTAATGTATTCCTTAATGAATCAAGGCTGATTTTTCCTTTGCTGAAATTAACTGCTGCATTATCAAGAATAATTACTGACTCTTTAAAATCATGTGTAAACTGATTGATAACCACAGGGTACTTTTCATACTCTTTTTCAGAAGCAAACGAAAGCGAGACAGCAACACCTCCTATAGCAACTATTGTTAGAAAACAAGCCCTTACTCTTTTATCAAATCTTAGCATAATACCACTTTCTTTTAAGCGGCTAACTTAAATAATAGCAAAAATCAAGGCGTTAACTAAGCGTTAAGCAATGTTTAATATAAATTGCCAAAAACTGATCTATACAATCTATTTTGCAGAATTTACCGCTGTTTGCAGAGTACTTAATGCTTTTTTTTGTTTTTTTATACTATCTGAGAAGATCCTGAAAAAATAATGAAGTGCAATAGCTAAATATTGTAAATCCTTTATAAATATGTTTATAAAGTTTATTCAAAAAAAAGCCTGCCTGCTCAAGAGCAGACAGGCAGTTTAATAAAATTATGGCTAAACTAGCTAGGCCTGTTTATGTATACCCATCCGGTCTTACTGCTTCCATCAGCATTTTCTATGCTGTAGTAGTAAGTACCATCCGGCAATTCATTACTGTTATTGTCCTGTCCGTGCCACTGGTTGGTATAACCTGAACCATGGCTGAACACTTTTTTACCATAACGGTTGTAGATCTCAATCTTTTTCACGCCTGTTCCTGTAAGGTCAAGGCTGTCATTGAGTCCATCGCCGTTTGGCGATATTCCCCTTGGGATATCACACATTAGCGTTGTCACGCTATAGGCCACTTCGTTTGAACACGAAGCTGAGCTAACCGTTACCGTAAAGCCTAATGGCAATTCCGGTGCGTTATTCGCTTCTGCATAGGCCGTAACATTGAATGTTGATTCTGTGCTCACCGTTACCCCGGCTTTGTCTTTCCATACATAACCGGCAGTTTCAGGATCGAATGACGCGTTTACAGGGTTTGCGAACAGCCATGCATTGTTGCCGCGGCACTCCTGTGACACAGCTATATCCAACTTGCCCGATACCGATACCGTAGCGATATCAGAACCTCCTACATTACATGTGGTATCATCGGCTACTATAGTATATGTAATCACATAAACACCCGGTGTACTACCTGCCACATTTATCTCACCTGTTGCAGGATTGATTACAAGCCCTGCTGTTGAGCTGAACGTTCCTCCTGTGGTGAAGCCTGTAACAGTTTCAGGAAGCGTATCTGTGCTGTCATAACAATACGAATCTTCATAAGTGAACCCTGTTACCGGGGTGATTCCTGACTTAAGCTCTACTGATGTGGTAAAGGTTCCACCATCGATGCAAAGCAATGCATCTACCGGTAGTATATACTGAATATCGTGTATGCCTTGTGTAGCGCTAGTAAGGTCGATGATACCTGTTGCTGCATCTACTGTAACAGTTGCTGAGCTGAACACCCCACCAAGGGTAAACAGGTCTTCAAGGGTTGGTACAAGCTCATTTCCTGAGTTGATACAGGTTGGGCTCTCGTAGCTGAATGCCACTACAGGTGCTGTCAGAGCATTGATTACAACCGTAACCGTAGTGCTTCCTGCTTCAAGACAATCTGCTTCGGTTACTGCATAGATAACATCATAAATGCCCGGTGTTGCTGTTGTAAGGTCAATCTCCCCTGTTACAGGGTCAACTGTCAGGCCGCCTGTAGCGCTGAATGCTCCTCCTGTGTAGAAGTTAGCATCTGGTGCCGGTGTTGGGTTAGCCTCTGCTATACAATATTCCGCAGCATAGGTAAAGCCCGTAACAGGAACTGTTGGCTGTACCAGCGTTATCTCAAAGATAGATGTACCTGAGTTAACACAACCTGCAAGGCTGGTATCGGCAGCAATGCTGTAAATGATCTCATGTGTACCTGCTGTTGCTGTAGCCAGGTCAATTTCCCCCGTTACAGGATCTATAGTTACCGTAGCCGATGAATATGTTCCGCCTGTTGCAAAACCTACGGCCTCTGAAGGAAGCAATGCGGCTGTGTTGTTTAGGCATACGTCATTGGTATAGGTAAAGTCTACCACAGGGTTGGTTGCTGCATTTACAGTCACTGTAACTGTATTTGTGCCAGGATTGATACAATCTACCGCTGTTACATCGTAAGTCACATCATACGTACCTGCTGTACTTGCCGAAAGGTCAATCGCTCCTGTTATCCCATCGATGGCAAGGCCTGTTGGGGTTGCCGTAAATGTACCGTTTGGTGCAAAATCTGCATCAAGTGTAATTACAGGGTTTGTAGCGATAGAACAATAGGTTGCTGCATCATAAGTGAAGCCCACAACTGGATTGGTTTTATCGTTTACAACAACATCAAGCTGGGCCCTTACCCCTTCGCATCCTGCTGCATCTACATAAGCCACATAGTATGGCGTGGTTCCTGCTGCCGTGGTTACAGGTATCGGAGCTGCTGTAAGTGCTGTGCCGCCTGTTGCAACATCATACCATACAAGGGTATAGTCTGCAAGTTCCGGTGCTGTAAGCGGTACGGCAACCGTATCGATACAGTATTCTACCGGAGTAATAACTGCCGGGATCTCATCATTAGCAACTTTGTTTATGACGATGGTTTCTTCGCAGTAGCGTGTCTTCCACGTAAATGTATAGTCTCCTGAAAGAACAAATCCTGAGATCGATGTTGTAGAAGCAGTTGGAGTAGCAATAACAACATCAGATGGGTTCCTTTCGTCAGCTATCCACTGTCCTACTCCACGTGCAGAAACAGATGTTCCGTCAACACCACATGCAACTGAATGTGGTAAAGTAAGTATCTCATTATTAGGAACAATACTAATTGCATCAAGTACTATCCAGCTTCCAATCGGATTTTTAGTGCGGAACAAAATCCTTGTCTTAGATTGTCCTGCTGGAACGTCGTATATTCCGGTTTGTACAGTCCATTCTTTAGAGTTACTAAAATTATCTTCCAGAAGTACAAAAGGACCTGCCGGTGGACCCATAAACATTTGGACTGCAGTTGGTGAAGATGCCCTTATTGCCTGAGCATAACTATAAGTCAGCTGTGTCATTTCAGAGGTATCAAAGTCCTGATACAATCCTTCAATATTTACCATATCAGCCGGATCATAATTAGGCGTAGTCTGATTAGTTAATAACTGAATAAACTGAGTGCCTTCATAAGGTACAGGAGTACCACCAGGAGCTGTACCTGAAAAATCCATAAAAAAGAAATATTCATTACCCGGAATATTATAGCGCCAGGCAGGGACAAGCTGCTTCGAGAACATATTAGTCAGACCTCCAAATGCTGCCTCCGGATCTTCAAAACTACCATTTGCAATACCAATTAAACACGGATTTGTTGGAGTTTTAACACAAACATCAAATGTATATGCCCTTGTATTAGCAACAGGTGCTGCATTAGTTTTTTCATTGTTATTAAGAGTCAGCCTCACTTTATAAGTGTCACCAATTATTGTGGCTGTAGAGTAAGCTGCTGTTATTGAGTTCACACTACTACAGGATAACTCTTCTAAAGCTGCACCGTTTACACGGTAAAGTGTCATTGTAATAAATGGATGAGGCGGATTACCTGATGAATTATAATAATCTCCTGAGAAATTACCCAACTCAATTATGTGTGCAGTAGAAGTAGCCTGGAACTGATACCAGATATCACCATTATTTACACCTGTACATGTCATTGGTTCAGTAGAAGGTGTTGCACCTAAGAAAGTTGCATTAGCAGAAGAAACTTCACAAGTATCTCCTGTATTTACTGGAACAACAACTGCTTTTGCAGCTGAATCATTCCTTAAAAATCTGAATGGAGCTGACCAGTAACTTTTATTGGTTGTACTACATACTGCTCTTACAAAGAACTCATAAGTTCCATTTGCAAGATTTGCAAAATCAGCAGCTACAGGAGTATAAGAATTTGTTGTTATTAATGTTCCTGCTTGTGGTAATGTACCATTATTAAGTGGCTGCACAAATACTTCCCACTGCGTTTCAGCACCTCCGGCTGTCCATGAAAGAACACCGTCAGTTACCGTAAGGTTAGTTGGATTCGGACATGTAACAACGCTACATGCTGCAAAACCGGTGTATATCACATCATTCATTGGCCCAACACCCTGAGGGCTGGTCCAAACGTTTGTACCGTCGGCTTTTTTTATGGTAACAGTAGCCTGAGCCTCTCCTGATGAAGGAACAGAACCCACGGCATCCCAGAATAGCGAATACTCTACACCATCACATAAGAATACGGGAAAGGTTTGAGAAGAACCTCCTGCTGTAGTTGTTAAATTGAAGGTCTGAACAACTACCTGGTTCTGTATTAATCTGATTTCACCCTGAATATCTCCAAAATTCACAGGATTAGCCAATGTAATATTATATTCACAAAGGTTCTCATAGCTACACATTGATGTGAACTGGAACGGCCCAACCCATGGACTGTCAGTGTCAGTACATGCAGCTCTAACATAATAGTCATATTTTGTGGCAGCTGTAAGTCCTGTTTTAGTATAAGGGTTAGTTGTAACTGTTGTAAGATAAGCCGGGTTACCGTCCCCTACCGGAGCCGCAAGCCCTGCTGGCTGTACATATACATCCCAAGCTGTTTCTGTGCCTGTAGTATCCCATTTTAACTGCGCCTGAACATCAGTAATGTTTAGAACTGCGAGGTTTGCAGGCTGAGAACAAGCCGGTATATCTTCAATAACAACCTTGTCAATAAGCAACATTTGTCCTCTGTAACCCCAAGCGTTAGAAGGTTTAGGAGGTATGCGCCATGCAATATTGATATTACCGGTAACACCTGCAGGAAGGTTAATAACTTTCTCTTTCCACTCGGTATTATTAAGTGGAGGTGTATCAAAGTAATCTGCTGACGATAAAACCGTTGTAAAATTGGCAGACTCAATACCTGTAGTAGACAATAGTACTTCAAGATCTTCATAATAATCTGAACTATTTGTCCTGTAATAATATCTAAGACGCTGTCCGGCAGTTACAGTAATGGTTGGCGAAATTAGCCAGTCATTGTTGTCACCATTTGAGCCGCTGAATATACCAGCTGCATGATCACCTTCATAAGGATTTATACCCGCATTGGTATTCCAGGTATAAACAAGACCTCCTCCTGTACCTGTACCTACATCGTTTCTTACAAGCCAGCATTGTTCAGTTGCTGAATCAGGGTTAAACGTTTCTGTAAACGGTGACGCAATAGGGTTACATAAGGTTTTAAATTTAATCGGGCCAATCCAGTTACTCTGGTCCGTGCCGCTACAATATGCTCTTACATATACTTCGTACTGTGTATCAGCTAATAAAGGAGCAACTGTGTTAAATTCAGGATTAGTATCAACCAGTGTACCGGCTGTAGGAACACCTGTGCCTACAGGCTGTACTGCTACTTGCCATTGTGTTTCTAAAAATCCTTTTGTCCATGAAAAACGGGCACTGTTAACAGTAATGTTAGATACCGTAAGCAATGAAGGATTAGGACAAGCCGGAGCTTCATCTATCCTTACATCATCTATATACAAGTTAGCTGTTCCCGGAGCCACAGAATATGTTGGTGGTACTCTAAAAGCAATATAGACAGGTCCGTTTGCATTAATATATAATGCTTTTTCAACATAATCAACGTTTGTAGATACCAGTAATGGCGAGATTACAGTAAAGCTTGCCGGGTTGGTATCTGTAGTTGACATTAATACCTCTAAGCCATTTCTTGCCGTAGCGTGAAATATACTTGTTGCAGATTTATACTTAAACTTAAGCTCTTTAGTACCTATCACATTAATAGCAGGTGTAATAAGCCAGTCATTATAAGATGTTGGGGCATTAAAGCCAGGTCTTACAAGCTGCGCTTCGGTAACCGGTACTGTCGGTGTACCTAATGTAAACGTTCCACCACCATTAACATCAGTGATCGTCCAACAGAATTTGTGAGAGTTTGCGGGATCGCCATTATTAAAGTTCTCAACAAATGGGGTGTTAAACACACCACATACAGTGTTGAATGCAACAGGGCCTACCCAGTTACTTTTTTGTGTAGATGAGCAGTAAGCTCTTACATAATATTCATAAGCTGTAGAAGGAAGTACTGTAGCGGTATATGGATTAGAGTTAACCAAAATACCATCTGCTGTTGGAACTCCTGTACCAAGAGGCTGCACGACAACTTCCCATTGAGTTTCCGTATCGCCTACAGTCCATGCAAACTGAGCCGTTGTAGTTGTGATATTACTAACCGTTGGTAAAATTGGATCCGGACAAGCAGGCTTATCTTCGATAAATACATCATCAATTGAAATCCTTGTTGCTGTATTACCCGTACCCGGTGTAACGATAAAGGCTATATTTACAGGACCTGTTATTGAAGTTGGGATATTAATTATCCTTTCCTGAAATGCCGTCATTGTAGCAAAAGACGTTTCCGGCATAAGTACAGTCGTGAAATTATCTACCCCTACTCCGGTAGTTGAAATTTTAATAGAATATTTCACATTTCCACCTACAGCCTGATGCTTATATCGTAACCTTTTTTGTACTCCTGTAAAGTTTACCTGAGGGCTTACAAAATAATCATTATTATAATTTTGGTTTCCATTTACTGCTATTGTAGCATAAGATGAAGATAAATATGTCCATGCAACAACATCGTTATTTACATCTAAAATGGTCCAACATGGTGTCGGAGCTGCAGGTGTTGCCCCTGTAAAGTTTTGTGAATACGGTGTAGGGAACATGGTACACTGCGTTGTAAACCTGTAAGGTGCACTCCATGCACCAGGTGTTCCGCCACAAACTGAACGAACATAAAGATCATACGATGTTCCTGCTGCCAAACCAGTGTTTATGTTAACATCAATGTTGGTTGGTGTAGCTGTACCGGCACCTGTCGGAACTCCTGCACCTGCAGCCTGAACTTTATATTCCCATGCACTGGCAAAGTTGCCAACGTTATTCCATGAAAATTTGACGCTTGTCTGTAAAAGATCCTTGTAAGTAAACACTCCCGGAGGAGCACATGCAGCCGATTGTACAGACAATGTAAATAATATACCTGCTGTTGCTGTTAAGTTTGAGGATACTACAATTATGTAAGTATGCCCAGCCTGTACAAATACGTTATTGATAGTAGCAGGAACAGCTGCTGTAGATGTAGTATTAGCGCCAAGACAGGCTACAGCAACATTACTACAACCATCGTATACAAAAAAGCCTGTTGAATGGTTAAAACCATTCAGAGCAGAATTTGCTGTAGTTACGTTTGTTACACTTATCAATCCATCCTGAGTAGGAGTATACGAGAAAAATGCCTTAGCACCTGTCATATAGTTTTGTGTGATTGCAGGCGAAAGACAGCCTGTTCCCGGATTTGGATACGTTACCGCAGCATTAGCAAATGTAGAAAGGTTACCCGTAAAAGTATACGGTGCTCCTGTAGCAGGAACGATAATAGGATTACTGCAATATGAACCCACAGCAACAGTACTAAAAGTATTGGCTGTTGTTGTAACCCACGCACTGGGGGTCACTGAACATATTGCTTTAATATAAGCCTTATAAGCAGTACTGGCTGTTAAGCCTCCCGCCGCATACGAAAACGACGGTCCTGCCCCTGTAACGGTAGTACCCACTGCCGAAGCACCCGGTGCCGGAAGGGCAGCCTGCTGCACAATAATCTGAAATTGTGTTGCGGTTGGATGTGTCCAGTTTATAGTAGCAGTCGAAGTAGTAATGTTTGCAGCCGGTGCTGTAATTGTAGTTGCCACTACAGGATTACATACTGTTGCTGTCTGTACACTGACATTATCAATTAACCAGGTGTCAGCATTAGGTGTAGCACCTACCTGTTGATTTACCAATACGAATGCAATGTAAATGTTAAGTCCCGGGGCAATATTACCCAGAGATAACGCTTTTTCCTCATAACCGGCAGTGGTAGTAAGCTGTGCTTCTGTAAATGTCCCTAATACCGTTGAAAAACTGCTGATATCAGATGGGCCCACTGTAGATAGCCTTACCTCATAAATATTACCAAAATCAGTCGCGCTGGACTGTTTGGTAAAAAATCGCAATTCACCATTGGAAGGAACCGCAAACGGTGGAGTAAAAAGATAATACCTGGCTGTAGTGCCACTACCGAGAACTTCCGCTGATGGATCGATAAAAGCAGCGCCCGCGCTGCCAAGATATCCATCAGTAGAGGTTGTCCATTGCGAAGTACCTCCCACGTAAGCCCTCGGCCATGTTGCCGGGATACCGCCATCGAAATTCTCGGTAGCCAGCTGTGCAAATCCTGCCGTTGAGATCAGGTTTAAAAGCACTATCAGGCATAGCTTCCCGATAATACTTTTCCAACTCAAAAAACGACAAGCACCTGAGTAATCATCAGGCGATTTTTCGAATAGTTTTTGATTCATAGTTTTGATAGGTTTTTGTTTAGTTAGCTTATTCCAGCTTAAGCAAATCTTAACATAAAACTCATATTATCCTAATAGTAGCCTTTATCAATTCGGTAATTTAAAAACACAAAATATCACAAATAAAACCTGATTATCAATACTTTAAAACACAATATCTACATTGTGGTTATCCGCAGCATTTCATGCTGTTTTGAAGTTTACTTATTAAAATTTTATCACATTGCTACATGATAAAGTTGTATCTCTGTATGCCATCTTTAAAAAAAAACTTTAAAATAAATTCAGCGATTTTTGTTTTGTAAAACAGTATTGGTTGTATAGAGCAAGTTAAAAACTGTTTTTAGCAAACGCTGTTTAAAGCAGCCATAGGCAACTATTATATTTTTATAATTATAAAAACATGCTGACATTCTTATATCTCTTTCCGTATGACTGATTTTTGTAAGCCTATTTATAGAATTTAGCAAACCTAAACATCAACAAAAAAGCCTAAACTCAAATAAATCAACACATTAAAGTTAATTCAAAGTCTACAATTCCGTAAAATATTATATTAAAATTTAGCAAAAATTTAAGAAGGATACATTATTATATTTTAACATTTGTCTATAAGCCGTATTCTATGTAAACAAATTACGGGTATAACAAATCAGATGAAATTATCTACTCAGATACTTATAGCATTTATAGCGGTCATACTGCTTTCGGCGGCAGATTCGTATACAAACTATATGCTATCTAAAAAAGTAGAGGAAAACTCAGAGTTTCTTTTAAAATCAGAAGACATTATCCGTAATTCAAATAAATCCCACAAGGCGATAATTGATATGCAGAGCTCTTACAGAGGATATTTGCTGACTAACGATCAGACTTTTTTGGATTTATATTATAAAGGCAAAAAGATAGTACCCACTTATCTTGAGTTGGAAAAAAAGCTTGTTGGCCACAGCGGTACACAGCGAGCCATACTTGATTCCATAAGCCTGATGCACACATCATGGGTAGCCTATTCAGGTCAGCTTATAAACTCAAGGCAAACGATGAATGCTTCGTACTATAACTTAGTTGAAACCAGAGTAAAAAAACATGTTGGAAAAAAAATAAATGACGAGATAGCACGTATGTTTACCCGGTTTGACCGAATTGAATATGCCCGGAGAAAACAGCACAGTGAAGTCCTAATGGCATCAATAAAAAATACACACACTGCTTCTTTAATATTTTTAACCCTTACCATAGGTGTGGGCATATGTAGTACAATTTATATAGTAAGGCTGATTTCAAAAAGAATTGCATCTATGGTGCGCTTGGCTGAAAATATTTCAAACGGTAACTTCTCAATAGTAGAGGACACCCGAAATGATGAACTTACCGGCTTGTCGAGATCACTTAATGTTATGTCGTTAAGGTTGGATAAGACCATCTATGAGCTGGAACATAAAAATGCTGAGCTAAACAAATTTGCATATGTTGTTTCGCATGACCTTAAAGCCCCTATAAGAGGCATTCATAATGTAATTACCTGGATTGAAGAAGATCTTGAAAATGAGCTCTCACCCCAGCTAAAGAAATATTTGAATATTATTCCACAAAGAACCCAGCGTATGGAATCTTTGATCAACGGTTTGCTTGACTACGCAAGGGTAAATAAGGAAACTGAACCTGAAAAAATAGATACTAATAAGCTCGTAACTGAAATTACAAGTTCTATAGTACCAAGGGATTTTATCGTAGAAACTGATGATTTACCTGAACTGTATGGTGAAAAGCTGAAACTCGAACAGATATTCACAAATCTTATCAGTAATGCCGTAAAATATACATCACACCAAAACGGAACCATTACTATCAAATATAAAGAATATCCGGGATACTATGAATTTTCCATCAAGGACAATGGGATTGGAATAGAAACCAGGTATCACAAAAAAATATTCGAACTCTTCCAGACGCTACGTGAAAAAAATGAAAAAGAAAGCACAGGAATTGGACTCGCAATTGTAAAAAAAATATTAGACGAACGACAGGAAAAAATAACGGTAAATTCAGAACCCGGGGAGGGCTCAGAATTTATTTTCACCTGGAAAAAAATATAATGCCATGGAAAAACACACCATTTTACTCGTAGAAGATGATGAACTCGACGTGATCAGCGTTGAGCGATCATTAAAAAAAATAGAAAACGAATATAATCTTTATACTGCCTACAACGGCATTGAAGCTCTGGATATCCTAAAAAAAATGAATGCGAATGCATTACCTGACGTAATATTACTTGATCTTAATATGCCAAAAATGAATGGCTTAGAATTTTTAAGGATTATCAGGGCAGATGAGCTATTAAAAGATATAAAAGTTTTTGTCATGACTACTTCATCTGAAAGCTCGGAACGGGCTGAAGCTGAAGAACTGGGTATTTCGGGTTATATAATAAAGCCTTTAAACTATACCGATAATACGAAGCGGGCTGATTCTATGGACGCTTTTGTTCAGTTTCATTTAAGAAAGATACTCACGAACGAAATATGATTATTCAATCATAAAAAACTAGTAAACAACAACAAACATATAATCCGTAACTTAGTAAAGTTCAACCTTACACTAATCACCTTACTACCAGATAGCAAAAGCAAAACGAATACGGACTGCATTAGTTATCGCCAACTAAAACTTGAATCAGGTTTATGAAAAAAAACACTCACCAAAAAGCCACTCCTACTACAGAAACGTTTATTGCAGTTCCTGTTATTGCGGAAACACCAATAAGAGCCAAACGCAAAAAAGCTACATCAGAGGAATCTGTACTCACTGATGCGGAATTTCTTAAAATTCTTGTGAAGGTCAAAAATGGTAATTTTTCACAACGCTTTCCTACCGACCAGAATGGAACAAAGCGATCTATATGTGATACACTGAACGAAATTATCGATCTGAATGAAAGAATGGTATTTGAGTTTCAGAAAGTTGGTAAGAGCATTGGTAAACAAGGTAAGCTAAACAACAGGGTTGCCCTAGACGGTGCACGTGGCTCATGGAGCTCATGTGTAGATTCGGTAAACACCCTGATCTCAGACCTTGTACATCCTACTATTGAGATTGCACACGTAATTACCTCGGTGGCAAAAGGTAACCTTTCGCAGGAAATGCCATTGTCTATTGAAGGTAATCCGCTGCAGGGTGAGTTCTTGCGAATTGCAAAAGAGGTAAACGGGATGGTGAAACAGTTGAACCTGTTCTCGATGGAGGTGACCCGTGTGGCTCGTGAGGTAGGTACCGAAGGTAAACTGGGTGGACAGGCTAAAGTGCGTGGTGTAGGTGGTGTATGGAAAGATTTGACCGACTCGGTTAATAAGATGGCGAGTAACCTTACCGGACAGGTACGTAATATTGCTGATGTAACAACAGCAGTAGCAAAAGGTGACCTTTCCAAAAAAATTACGGTTGACGTTAAAGGAGAGATATTAGAGCTTAAGAATACCATTAATACCATGGTGGATCAGCTGAACTCATTCTCTTCTGAGGTGACGCGTGTAGCGCGTGAAGTGGGTACTGAAGGTAAGCTGGGCGGACAGGCACAGGTAAAAGGTGTTGGCGGTACATGGAAGGATTTGACCGACTCGGTAAACCAGATGGCATCCAACCTTACCGGACAGGTGCGTAATATTGCTGATGTAACAACAGCGGTAGCAAAAGGTGACCTTTCCAAAAAAATTACGGTTGACGTTAAGGGAGAGATCCTGGAACTTAAAAACACTATTAATACAATGGTGGATCAGCTGAACTCCTTCTCCTCTGAGGTGACCCGTGTGGCGCTTGAGGTAGGATCGGAAGGTAAGCTCGGAGGACAGGCTAAAGTACGTGGTGTAGGTGGTGTATGGAAAGATCTTACCGACTCGGTGAACCAGATGGCATCTAACCTTACCGGTCAGGTACGAAACATTGCCGAAGTTACAACTGCCGTGGCGAAAGGTGACCTTTCTAAAAAAATTACAGTAAACGTTGCGGGTGAGATCCTGGAACTTAAGAATACAATCAATACCATGGTGGATCAGCTGAACTCCTTTGGTGCCGAGGTAACCCGTGTGGCACGTGAGGTGGGTTCTGAAGGTAAACTGGGTGGTCAGGCTAAGGTAAAAGGTGTGGGTGGTACATGGAAGGATTTGACCGACTCTGTAAATCAGATGGCATCTAACCTTACCGGACAGGTACGAAACATTGCCGAGGTAACAACTGCCGTGGCAAATGGTGACCTTTCCAAGAAAATTACCGCAGTAGCCGAAGGTGAAATCCTTGAGCTTAAGAAGACCATCAATACCATGGTGGATCAGCTGAACTCCTTCTCTTCTGAAGTAACCCGTGTGGCTCTTGAGGTGGGTACCGAAGGTAAGCTTGGCGGACAGGCAAAAGTAAAAGGTGTAGGTGGTACATGGAAGGATTTGACCGACTCCGTGAACCAAATGGCATCCAACCTTACCGGACAGGTACGTAACATTGCCGAAGTTACAACTGCGGTAGCAAAAGGTGACCTTTCCCGACAGATTACGGTAGATACCAAAGGTGAGATTCTTGAGCTTAAAAACACCATCAATACCATGGTGGGCCAGCTGAACTCTTTTGCATCCGAGGTAACCCGTGTGGCACGTGAAGTAGGTACCGAAGGTAAGCTGGGCGGACAGGCACAGGTAGAAGGTGTAGGCGGTACATGGAAAGATTTGACCGACTCCGTGAACCAGATGGCATCCAACCTTACCGGACAGGTACGTAACATTGCCGAGGTAACAACTGCCGTGGCAAAAGGCGACCTTTCATTACAGATTACAGTAGACGTAAAAGGAGAAATCCTTGAACTTAAAAATACCATCAATACCATGGTGGATCAGCTTAGGGGCTTTGCCTCTGAGGTAACAAGGGTATCGCGTGAAGTAGGTACCGAAGGAAAACTGGGAGGACAGGCTAATGTACCGGGAGTTGCCGGAACATGGAAGGATTTGACCGACTCCGTTAACCAGATGGCAGGTAACCTTACCGCTCAGGTACGTAATATTGCCGATGTGGCTATTGCCGTGGCAAATGGGGATATGTCCCGCAAAATTACCGTCGACGTTCGTGGTGAGATTCTTCAGTTGAAAGAAACCCTGAATACCATGGTAGACCAGCTTAGGGAATTTGCATCTGAGGTAACACGTGTTGCCCGTGAGGTAGGTACCGAAGGTAAACTGGGAGGACAGGCTAATGTACCCGGTGTTGCCGGTACATGGAAGGATTTGACCGACTCCGTTAACCAGATGGCTGGTAACCTTACCACTCAGGTACGTAACATTGCCGAGGTAACCATTGCGGTAGCAAATGGGGATATGTCCAAAAAGATTACAGCCGACGTGCGTGGTGAGATCCTTCAGCTTAAGGAGACCGTAAATACCATGGTGGATCAGCTTAGGGCCTTTGCCTCTGAGGTTACCCGTGTGGCCCGTGAGGTAGGTACCGACGGTAAACTGGGCGGACAGGCATTCGTTCCCGGTGTTGCCGGTACATGGAAGGATTTGACCGACTCTGTAAACCAGATGGCTAGTAACCTAACCGACCAGGTACGTAATATTGCAGAGGTAACTAAAGCGGTGGCAAATGGTGACCTTTCCAAACAGATTACTGTTGACGTTAAGGGCGAGATCCTTGACCTTAAGAATACATTTAATACCATGGTGGAACAGCTGAACTCTTTTGCTTCGGAGGTAACCCGTGTGGCACGTGAGGTAGGTACCGAAGGTAAACTGGGTGGACAGTCGGAAGTTAAAGGTGTTGCGGGAACATGGAAAGATTTGACCGACTCGGTTAACGTTATGGCATCCAACCTGACAGAACAGGTTCGTGGTATTGCGAAAGTAGTAACATCGGTAGCAAAGGGTAACCTGAAACAAAAATTATCAATCGATGCTAAGGGTGAAGTTGCGCAGCTGACGGATACTATTAACGAGATGATTGATACCCTGGCTACATTCTCCGATCAGGTAACAACTGTGGCACGCGAGGTAGGTGCTGAAGGTAAACTGGGCGGACAGGCTAACGTTCCGGGAGCATCGGGAACATGGAAGAACCTTACCGAAAACGTAAACCAACTGGCAGAAAACCTTACTACACAGGTACGTGCGATATCTGAGGTAGCATCGGCGGTAACGCAGGGTGACCTTACCCGTACTATTGGTGTAGAAGCAAAAGGAGAAGTTGAGGCTCTTAAAGATACCATCAACCAGATGATCTATAACCTGAAAGCAACAACGCTCAAAAATCAGGAACAAGACTGGCTGAAATCCAACCTTGCGAAATTTACCCAAATGCTTCAGGGTCAAAAAGAGCTCAATTCGGTAACCAAAAAGATCCTTTCAGAGCTTGCGACCGTTGTAACTGCACAGCACGGATTATTCTATATCCTGCAGGAAGAAGAGGATTTCATGGATTCCAAACTTAACATGATTGCTTCTTATGCCTATAAAAAGAGGAAAGACTCCCCTACCCAATATGGTATGGGCGAAGGATTGATAGGACAGGTAGCTATTGAGAAAGAAAGAATACTCCTGAGTAACGTTCCTAAAGATTACATCAGGATTAACTCAGGCCTTGGTGATGCCAAACCAAAAGATGTTATCATCCTGCCTGTACTTTTTGAAGGACAGCTGAAAGCTGTAATTGAACTCGCTTCACTTGACACATTTAGTGAAATTCACCTTGACTTCCTTGAAGGGCTTACCGAGAGTATTGGTATCGTACTGAATACGATCCAGTCGAACTCAAGGACTGAAGAACTATTGGTACAGTCACAATCACTGGCAAGCGAGCTGAAAAGCCAACAGGAAGTTCTTAAAAACACCAATGAGGAACTGGAAGAGAAAGCATTCCTTTTGGCCAACCAAAAAGAAGAGGTTGAGCTTAAAAACCAAGAGGTTGAGGTAGCGAGAAAGGCACTTGAAGAAAAAGCAGATCAGCTGACACTGACTTCAAAATATAAATCGGAGTTCCTTGCCAATATGTCACATGAGTTAAGGACACCGCTTAACAGTTTACAGATATTAGCCAACGAGCTGATCGCCAACCGTGATGGAAACCTATCAGAAAAGCAGATTCAGTTTGCTAAAACGATAAATTCATGTGGTGATGACCTTATCCAACTGATCAATGACATTCTTGACCTTTCTAAAATCGAATCGGGTTACATCTCTGTTGATTACAACCCTCTTAGCTTTGCTGAGATCACGAAATTTGTGGAATCTACCTTCAATCCTATTTCGGCGGCAAAACATCTTCGCTTTACCATTGATGTAGATGACAGCCTTCCTGAACTTATTGAAACCGATTCACAACGACTTAACCAAATCCTTAAGAACCTGTTATCAAACTCCTTTAAGTTTACTGAAAAAGGAGAAGTTGGGTTAAAAATATACAAAGCCAGTAACAATTGGAAAACCAAAAACATCAGCCTTGATGAAGCAGAAACCGTGATTGCATTTGAAATTTCAGATACAGGTATCGGTATATCTAAAGAAAAACAAAACATAATATTTGAAGCCTTCCAGCAGGCAGAAGGCTCTACCAGCCGTAAGTATGGAGGTACAGGTCTTGGATTATCCATCAGCCGTGGACTATCCGACCTTTTAGGAGGAAGTATTGAGCTTGAAAGTGAAACCAATATTGGTAGTAAATTTACACTGTTCCTGCCATTGAAATTCGTTCAGGTATCGCAGGCAGAATCAATTGAAGTATCTGAAGAAACGGATGAGCATGTAGCACCGGCTAAAGGAGGGCTTAAATCTCTTCCATCATCTAACTTTAACCGCTCTGATATTGATCTGTTCTTTGTTGATGAAGTGGGTGACGACAGGACCGATATTAAGCCTGATGATAAAGTGCTTCTGATAGCAGAAGATAATCTTACTTTTGCTAAAATCATGCTGGATCAGGCTCATGCAAACGGAATAAAAGCCATAGTAACCACAAAAGGAAATGATGTGATCGATTTTATTAATCATTTCAATCCGCACGCCATTACCATGGACCTGAATATGCCGGATACCAGTGGATGGAAAATACTGGACAGGCTTAAGACTGACTTTAACCTAAGGCATATACCGGTATACATAATCTCAGGAGATGACGAAAGGAATAAAGGTCTAAAGCGTGGTGCCAGGAACTTCCTTCTAAAACCCGTAAAAAATGATTCACTGACACAGCTGTTTGATGATGTACATAGCTTTAAAGATAAAAAAGCAAAACATCTTCTTATAGTTGATGATAACGAAGAAGAACTATTAAGGGTCCTCGAAGCTGTAGGCGGTAACGATATTGAAATCGCTACAGCCCGAACTGCAAAAGAAGCAATTGACTTTATAAAAAACCAGACTTTTGATTGTATCATACTCGATTTAAAATTACCGGATGCCGATGGATTTGATATTATCAATGATCTTGAAAATAACATTGCCGGACATGATACCGCGATAATTATACATTCGGCAGGTGATGTCAATAAAGCACAAAAAATAAAACTGAACAGGTTTGCCCATAGGATAATCACTAAGAGTGCTAATTCAATGGATCTGCTAATTGACCAGACAGCGTTGTTCATGCACAGGGTTCATAAAGAGCTTCCTGAGCTAATGCGTGAAAGGATTGAGACCTACTACATGAAAGAGGATGTACTAAGCGGCAAAAATGTGTTGCTGGTAGACGATGATGTGCGTAACCTTTTTGCGATGACAACTGCATTAGAACGCTTTGGCCTTAATGTACTGACTGCGGAAAGCGGACAGGAAGCCATTGACATACTGGACAAAAACTCAGCTATTGATATTGTGCTTATGGATATCATGATGCCCGAAATGGATGGCTATGAGACGATGAAGAACATCCGTAGTGTACAAAAGCATAAAAACCTTACTATTATAGCGGTTACCGCAAAAGCGATGAAAGGTGACAGGCAAAAATGTATCGAGTCGGGTGCATCAGATTATATCACAAAACCGGTAAATGTGGAACAATTGTCTTCGCTAATGCGTGTATGGCTTAAAAATTAATGTGTTGACAATGGAAAATAAAATGGATACTATAATCAAAATTTTAATTGTTGACGACAAAAAGGAAAACCTGTTATCGTTACAGGTTATCCTTGCCGATCGCGGATATGAGTTTGTGGAAGCCTCATCCGGAAAGGATGCTTTGCGTATATTATTAAAGGATCAGGATTTTGCAATTATCCTGATGGATGTACAAATGCCCTTAATGGACGGTTTTGAAACCGCGGAGATGATACGTCAAAGCGATAAGCTAAAGCATGTACCCATTATTTTCCTGACGGCAAATATGAATACCCAGGATTATATTTTTAAAGGTTATCAGGCAGGTGCGGTAGACTACATGATTAAACCGCTCTCGGCAGGAATCCTCCAGGCTAAAATCGCTGTATTTGCAGAATTGTATAAAAAAAATCACGAATTAAAGGTTAAAGAAGAGGAAACCAAAATACTGAATGATGCCATACTTGCCGCAAACAGGGAGCTCTCAATGCAGTATGCCGAAATTGAAAGGCATGTAAGAGACCTTAAGATCAAAAATAAGGAACTAGATGCATTTACTTATGTATCAAGTCATGATTTACAGGAACCTTTGCGTAAAATTGAGATTTTCTCGAACATGATACTCTCAACTGAAGAAGAAAAACTATCAGACAGCAGTAAGCAAAAGTTTAGCAGGATATTGTATTCTGCTAACCGTATGCGACAGCTTATAAACAGTCTGCTAATGTTCTCAAGAACCAATTCGTCTGAAAGGAGGTTTGAAGAAATCGATCTCAATGCCATTCTTGATGACCTTAAAGAAGCTTTAAGTGAAGATATACTCGAAAAAAACGCTATCATAGAATCTGAACTTCATGGAATCCTTAACATCATCCCTTTTCAGTTTACCCAGCTATTACATAACCTGATAAGTAATTCGATTAAGTTTTCGAGGATAGACAGTCCTCCATATATTTCTATAAAGAGTTATATAGCAAAAGGCGCAGCGTTGAAAATCGAAAAACTTTCTCCTGAGGAGGATTATTGCCATATTATTTTTCAGGATAACGGAATTGGATTCGATCCTAAGTACAGCGAAAAGATATTTGAGGTATTCCAGAAGCTCGATTACAGGGATGCCTATGAAGGTACGGGTATTGGCCTTACTATTGTGCAGAAGATAGTTGATAACCACAATGGTATTATAACAGCTTCTTCAGAACCTATGAATGGAGCACGTTTTGATATATATGTTCCTAATGCGATGAAGAATCAGGTAGATTAACCAATGCTCGATATTCAGGCTCAATAGTATAGGATCAGATCATAAATTTATGCTATTACCCTATAGAATTAAATGATTATGATATTATAAGTCAATATCTTAACTTTATACTTTTGACTAACTGAACACTTCATTAAATCCTAAATCAAAAAGTATGAAAGACGAATCCAATGACCTGAGTAAATGTCCGTTTCACAATGGCACAATGAAACAAGCCGTTGATAATGGAGGTACAAAAAATAACGATTGGTGGCCGGACCAGCTCAAATTAAATATATTAAGGCAACACTCTCCCCTATCTAATCCTTTGGATAAAGGGTTTAGTTATGCCGATGCTTTCAGGAGCCTTGATCTTGAAGCTGTAAAAAAAGACCTTCATGCCCTTATGACAGATTCTCAGGACTGGTGGCCCGCAGATTTTGGACATTACGGGGGATTATTCATAAGAATGGCCTGGCATAGTGCAGGAACATACCGTGTAGGTGATGGCCGTGGCGGTGCAGGATCAGGACAACAGCGTTTTGCTCCGCTTAACAGCTGGCCTGATAACGTAAGCCTTGACAAGGCCCGCAGGCTTCTCTGGCCAATCAAACAAAAATATGGAAACAAAATCTCCTGGGCTGACTTATTGATACTTACCGGTAATGTAGCATTAGAATCAATGGGCTTTAAGACGTTTGGTTTCGCAGGAGGCCGCGAAGATGTATGGGAACCTGAAGAGGATGTATATTGGGGATCGGAAAGGGAATGGCTCGGAGGCGATATACGCTATGCACACGGCTCTGAAGGCGTACCAAAAGAACATGGAGTAGTATCATCAGATGATAATGCCGATGGGGATATTCACAGCCGTAACCTTGAAAAACCGCTCGCTGCTGTGCAAATGGGACTTATATATGTAAATCCTGAAGGTCCTGACGGAAACCCTGACCCTATTTTAGCGGCAAAAGATATCCGCGATACTTTTGGCCGTATGGCCATGAATGACGAAGAAACCGTTGCGCTGATAGCCGGTGGACATACCTTTGGAAAAACACATGGTGCAGCACCATCAGACAATGTTGGCAAAGAACCTGAAGCTGCCGGAATGGAGTCTCAGGGATTCGGTTGGCACAATAACTATAAATCAGGTAAAGGGCCTGATACAATAACCAGCGGACTCGAAGTTACCTGGACAAAAACACCTACCCAATGGAGCAATAATTTCTTTGAAAATCTTTTTGCCTTTGAATGGGAACTCACAAAAAGTCCGGCAGGCGCACACCAGTGGGTTGCCAAAAATGCCGAGGCTATTATCCCAGATGCTTATGATAGCTCTAAGAAGCATTTGCCTACCATGCTTACTACCGACCTTAGCTTACGACTGGACCCTGAATATGAAAAAATATCAAGGCACTTTTTAGAAAATCCGGATGCATTTGCCGATGCATTTGCAAGAGCATGGTTTAAGCTTACACATCGTGATATGGGACCACGCGACCGCTATCTTGGTCCGGATGTTCCGCAGGAAGAGTTATTATGGCAGGATCCTATTCCGGAAGTTAACCACACATTAGTTGATGAAAGCGATATAGCTGACCTTAAAGCTAAAATCGCTGCATCTGGACTTAGCATATCTCAACTGGTATCAACAGCATGGGCATCGGCTTCAACATTCAGAGGTTCTGATAAGCGTGGCGGCGCCAATGGTGCACGGATAAGGCTGGCACCTCAAAAAGACTGGCAGGTGAACAATCCTGCACAATTGAAAAATGTTTTAAGCACACTTGAGGGTATTCAACAGGATTTTAATGTAGGCCAGGCAGGCGGAAAAAGGATATCGCTAGCAGACCTTATTGTTCTCGCCGGTAGTGCAGGAATCGAAAAAGCGGTAAAAGAAGCAGGATATACTGTAACTGTTCCCTTTACTCCCGGCCGTATGGATGCATCACAGGAGATGACAGATGTTGAATCATTCAGTTACCTTGAACCTAAAGCTGATGGTTTTCGTAACTATCGTATGCCAAAACTTCCCGTATCAACTGAAAAATTATTAATTGACAAAGCTAACCTGCTTACTCTTACCCCATCAGAGCTAACAGTACTAATTGGTGGATTACGTGTGCTGGATACTAACTTTGACGGTTCCAAAAATGGGGTTTTCACTTCAACTCCGGGGCAGCTTACCAACGATTTCTTTGTAAACCTGCTGGATATGAATTCCGAATGGAAAGCTGCATCTGAAGATAAAGAATTGTATATAGGAAGCGATCGTAAAACCGGAGCTCTAAAATGGATCGGAACACGTGCCGATCTTGTATTTGGATCTAATGCAGAGTTAAGGGCTATTGCAGAAGTATATGCAAGTGCCGATGCTAAAGATAAATTTGTAAACGATTTTATAGCAGCATGGCATAAAGTAATGAATCTTGATCGATTTGATATTTAAACAATACGGCAACATTTAAACATCAGTCCCTTTCAAACACATAATTTGAAAGGGATTCTTTATTTAAAACTTTATCAAAAAATTAAGAACAGTCTACAGGAATAGAGTAAACTTTGTTTAAATCAAATTCCCCGATCACAATGTTGCCTATCAAAGACATAGCCAGACGCTTTCCTGAAAATCCATTACTGTCTCCAAAAGACATTAAAGCAAGTAATACATCATTGCAGGTTATCAGTCTGCTTAACCCCGGCGTGTTTACATTCGATAACAAAACATGGCTACTGGTAAGAGTTGCTGAATGTAGTCCTCAAAAAGAAGGTGTTATTTTCTTTCCCGCTATGAATGAGGATGGAATAACCGAAATTATAGAAGTTAAGCTGGATGATCCTGACCTGATAGCCAATGATGCACGGGTAATTAACTATAAAGGATCGGACTATCTGACAACCATTTCACATTTACGACTGCTATACAGCGATGATGGTTTGCATTTTCATGAACCCGAAAAGGATAGCATGCTGTTTGGAAAGGGATACCTTGAACAATTTAGCATAGAAGATTGTCGTGTAAGCAAAGTTGAAAGCGTCTACTATCTTACCTATACTGCAGTTTCAGAAAATGGTGTTGGCGTTGGACTGCGAATGACTAAGGACTGGAAAACTTTTGAATCAAAAGGCATGGTACTCCCACCTCACAATAAAGATTGTGCCCTGTTTGAAGAAATGATCAATGGTAAATATTATGCTTTGCATCGTCCCAGTAGTGTAGCTATTGGCGGAAATTATATTTGGCTGGCAGAATCCCCCGACGGCATCCATTGGGGAAATCACAAATGCATAATTAAAACAAGGCCGCAACTGTGGGATAGTGCCAGAGTTGGTGCCGGTGCGGCTCCAATAAAAACAGAGTACGGCTGGTTGGAGATCTATCACGGCGCAAATACTGATCATCAATACTGCCTTGGTGCATTCCTTATGGCTCTTGATGATCCTTCAAAAGTAATTTCCCGCACCATTCAACCCATTATGATTCCTACAGAAGAATATGAACTCACAGGTTTTTTTGGACATGTGGTATTTACTAATGGCCATGTTGTGAATGGCGATGAACTCATCATTTATTATGGTGCTGCAGATGAATTTGTATGTGGTGCCCGCTTTTCGATTAATGAGATTTTGTCGCTCCTTGAATAATAAGTCTGATATTATCCGCCACCTCCACTTGGAGCACCATCATCAACTGCAGTTTCTTTACGTTTAAAATGCTTAAAGGTATTAGGCAGCAGGTTATTGAAGGTAACATTCACCTGTAAAGCATTATAGACCTTATCGTTTCCCTCACGGGGTAAATATTCATTGGCATACGAGATTTCAATTTGGAAATCATTTGATGCCTTATAGCCTAATCCTATCGTAGCCCGGTTACGGTCAAAATTATCACTGCCGCTTATTTGACTTTTTGTTTTAAAATATAATTCATCAGATACAAAGCCATATAAAGTGTTTGATTCTATTTTGGGCTTGTTTATAGGACAAACTGCCCTGGCCTGAAACCTGAAACGCTCAACAGACTCATATATACCGGCATCAGTTTTTATATTCCGGTCTTCAAACCTACCCCTCAGATTAACATTGATGCGGCGGTGCTTAAGTAAATTATAAGTTGCCTGAAAAGCAAAACGATATTCAGGCGCCTTATTCTGATTAAGCTCTGGTACATTCTCATTATAATAATAGGCATAAAAAAAAGAAAGCTTCCAGCGGCTTGCAGGATAATAATGTATCCAGCCACGGAAACTAAACTGTGTGAACCCGTAAAATATAGTATTCTCATCGGGTACGCCACTGGTAGTTAGTCCTGCATCCAGTTCGGCAACCCACTTTTCACTCAGGTCTCTTGTAAAAGCATACTCGTTCCAGAACTGGTTAAGTGTTTCAGTCTGGCTGTAAACAGAAAATCCGGTTACTATAAAAAGTATGGTAAAAATGTATTTTGAATAACTACGCATGTTCTTTGAAATTGGCATTCTCAAAAAGTAATTTTTACCAAATTTCGCAAGTTTTAGTTTTCAGGCCGCTTATAATTCATCCTAAAAGGTAGCATATTATAATCTGCTACCTTTTAAGACCAGAAAAGGCTCTAAAGCAAACAAAAAGGTCCCGCTACTGAGCGAGACCTTTATAATTTCATGAAAAGATATTACACATTTCGCATGGCTGCGGCTGCCGTTGCAAATACAATAATAAAACCTATGTAGGACAGTATCCAAATAATTGTCAATATCCCTGACCACATAAAATAAGATTTCAGGTTACTAAAGGCTTTTGTGATTCCTTCTGTACTGTTTTGATCAATGGCCTTTTTGGTTGAAATTGAAAATTTAAACAGGTACAGGACTGGTAGAAAAAACAATACTGTAAATGCAAGCATTATAATACCCAGTGATATAGCTGAGATGACACCCATAAATCCGGGTATCTCATCGAGCGCCTGTCCTGCAGCCATAATACCAAACGACATAAGCAGTCCAAAACCAAGGCAAATAAAACCTATAACTGATAAAAACATGGCCCAATTGGCAGCAGTTTTAAGAAAACTCTGAGCAGAATTGGAAACCTGCATTTCAAAAGAGTCAAAAGCAGAATTATTCTCCATAAATTATTATTTCTCGAAAGTTTTAAGTGTTTTGATTATAATCGAAACACAGTCTAAAAGTTGTTCTTTATTCATTACCAAAGGTGGTGCGAAACGGATGATATTTCCGTGTGTTGGTTTTGCCAACAAGCCATTTTCCTTTAGGCTCATGCATATATCCCATGCTGTAGAGCTATCTTCAGAATCATTAATTACGATTGCATTTAGTAACCCTTTACCCCTTACAAGAGTGGCAATAGTACTGGTAGCGATATATTCATTTATTTTTTCCCTGAAAAGCTGCCCCATGGCCTCGGCATTTTCAGCAAGCTTTTCTTCTTCGATCACTTCAAGCGCAGCAATAGCTACAGCCGCAGCAACAGGGTTACCCCCAAACGTTGAGCCATGCTGACCAGGCTTGATCACATTCATTATCTCATCATTAGCCAATACAGCTGATACTGGATATGCCCCACCTGAAAGTGCTTTACCTAAAATAAGAACATCCGGTTGCACATTTTCATGATGAACTGCTAGTAATTTACCAGTACGTGCAATACCTGTTTGCACTTCATCAGCAATGAAAAGCACATTATGCTCAGCACACAGTTGTTTTGTTTTAGCCAGGTAACCTTCGCCAGGCACATATACTCCTGCTTCTCCCTGAATAGGCTCAACAAGGAAACCTGCAATATTTTTTTCAGTTTTAAGAACATTTTCCAATGCGGCAACATCATCATAGGCTATCTTAATGAAGCCTGCGGTGTAAGGACCAAAGTTCTTTCTTGCATTCTCGTCATTAGAAAACGAAATGATAGTAGTAGTTCTTCCGTGAAAGTTATTTTCACAAACTACAATTTTTGCTTCATGCTCTGCAATGCCTTTTTTCTCATAAGCCCATTTGCGGCACAACTTGATTGCCGTTTCAACTGCTTCTGCACCCGTATTCATTGGCAATACCTTGTCAAACCCGAAGTATCTGGTTACAAACTCTTCATACCTTCCCAACTGGTCATTGTAAAAAGCACGCGATGTAAGCGTTAGCGTCTGAGCCTGTGCTATCATTGCATTTACAATTTTGGGATGGCAGTGCCCCTGGTTTACTGCCGAATAGGCCGACAGGAAATCATAATACTTTTTTCCTTCTGCATCCCATACATTAACACCTTCTCCCCTGCTTAATACTACCGGCAGTGGGTGATAATTGTGTGCTCCGTACTTGTCCTCCAAAGCAATGGCATCAGCCGAGCTTAATTTTTCTAAAACTGACATTGATTTTTTATTTTTTGTTTGTCAAACAGCAATTCCTTCTTATGGAGAGAAATCATCCCAATAAGCGTGCAAATTACTAAAAATAAAATAATGTTGTGTTTACTCTGAATTAAATGCAAACAAAAAACCTCATTTTAAACAAAATGAGGTTTTTCAATAAATTTGCTTAGAAGCTCATGTCATCGGCAGACGGTCCATAACTACCCGGCAATGGTATATCCAGCAATCGCAAATAGACTCCCAGTTGTGCCCTGTGGTGTATGATCTGCGAATATGCCATCCTGATAATATCATATTTTGTTTCCTTACTGTATATCTGTTCACCGCTACGCAGTATCCATTCTTTACCAAAGGTATTTACATCGGCATTAGCCAAAGCTTCTCTCCCTTTCTTTAGTGATTCTTCAAAGTAGTTCAATACATCTTCAGACGATTGCACTTCCTGAGGTGTGTAAGGATTATTTTCGAAATCTAGCTCATCGGTAGTAATTGCCATCTCAACCCATGCAGGCAGTTCAGCAACGTGAGCAGCAAGCCTTCTTAGGGTCATGCTTTTAGGATGGGGCTGCCAGTCAAATTTTGCGGCAGGTACAAGGCTCAGCATTTTGTGCGTTGTTACTGCTTCCTGTTCCATTTCTTTCTGTAATAGTTTAATAAGTTCCATAATTAATTGGTTTTATTGTTTTACAGTACAAAGAAAATAACAGGTTATGACAACCCTATGTCAGCAGCTTTTCAGTAATTGGATTTTTTTTAGCCATAGTGTCTAACAATCTGGCTACAGTATCTTTTAATAGTTGCGGTTCAATAATTTCTCCTTTATCAGCAAACATTATAAACCAGCGTGCAAGACCTTCTTCCAGCGATTGGGACAGGAAAGTCATTTCAACATAATCATCGGTCACTATCTCTGACACAAATCCGAAATAATGACGGCGATCCTGAAGGTAAACAGCTATGTTTTTATCAAAACGAATGACTGCCTTCTGGACTGCAAAGCCTGCCCTTGTTTTTTCCTGAAGCTGTTGAAATTCTTTTAAAGATGTACGTTCCTCTTGTGCCTGGCTGGTAAGATATATTTCTATTACCCTGTCAATACGAAATTGCCGGTACTCCTGCCTTAAGTGACAAAACCCAATAGTGTACCAATTCTCATGTTCATGAAATATGCCTATAGGCTCAATTAACCTTTCGCTTATATCATTGCCAAATGCTTTGTACATCATTTTTACTACTTTCTTTTCGGCTATCGCTTTAAGCAAAACATCAAGAATATTGGCTGGCGGTGTAGTATTTCTTGGCCTGTCAATAACAATAATCTGTTCTTCAAGGTTTTCAACAATATCTTTCTCTGTACCTCTCAAAACCGCCTTAACTTTATACATGGCAGAACCAAAATTAGTATTGAGTGCACTATCCGTAAATTTCCCCATAAGTTTTTCGGCGGTTACGAATGCTATTGCCTCTTCCTGCGTAAACATAACTGGAGGCAGCCTGTATCCATCTACTATCGAATATCCAATACCGGCCTCACCATATAAGGGCACACCTGCCTCTTCAAGTGTACGAATGTCCCGATAAATGGTGCGTAAGCTTGTACCAAACCTATCGGCCAGATCCTGTGCTTTTACAACCTTTTTAGATTGCAACTGGATAAGTATTGCTGTTATTCTGTCAAAACGATTCATGATTGGTGATTTTGCCATCCAAAGATATAAAATCTTGAAATGAAAAAAGGTCCCGTAAGACGGGACCTTAAATATGAAATCAAAAATAAACTTAACTCCGTACTAATGTAGCATTGGATGTAATAGCCGTATTCAATAACCTTGAAATTGGGCAATTAGTCTCTGCTTTTTTTACCAGCTGCTGAAACTCATCTGTTTCAATATCGTCTACCCTTGCAAGGACAGACAGATGTGAGCCAATAACGCTTCCGTCCTGGAAATCAATATCACACTTTGTTTCGATAGAAGCTACATTAAAACCTGCTTCATTTATGTAGGCAGTTAACTGCATTGTAAAACAACCGGCGTGTGCAGCTGCAACTAATTCTTCCGGATTGGTGCCATTACCATCTTCAAAACGGGTTTTAAAAGAATACTGAGTATTGCTTAATACATTGCTTTGAGTAGTTATTTTTCCCGCACCTTCCTTTAAGGAACCTGACCAAACGGCCGTTGCATTTCTTTTCATTTTATAAGTTTAATTACTATCCTAAATTACGTAATCATAAAATTGGTTGCATTTACTTTAACAAAATTTTAAACTACTCCATCATTGATAGCAGTTTGAGCGTAGTATTCCAGTTTCGTGTGGTAGCCCTCACTTTAAGCTTACTCTCTATCAGGTTATTAGATAATTTAGAATCCGATGCTTTGGATTCCAGCTTAAAATAAAGAATATCGTTTAAAAGTTCAATTAAATCATCACCTATTGGCGCCTGGCGCAGGTTTCAATATTCTTAGGAGCAGGAACTTCTGAAAGAAACGTGACATAGAGTTTTTTAAAACCCGCCGCCTCTTCTTCCCTGCCCTCTGCAAATGGATTATCATCAACGGCTTTTTCTACAGCCATTTTATCGGTTACAAAAACTGTAACATCAAATCCATACTGCGTTTCAATTAACGATTCAATTGCTTTTGCAATCTTAACTTTTGATTTCTCTTCACTCCTAAAAACAATATTGCCACTTTGTATATATGTTTTCACATCAGAGTAGCCTGCGTCGGTCATGACTTTGCGCAGATCTTCCATTTTAATTATCTTTTTTCCGCTGACATTAATACCCCGAAGCAGGGCCAGGTAGGTAAACATGGTGTTTAGTTTAATGAGATTGTAGCAAATGTATTTAAATTTTATAATAATATACCTTATTTTTGCCGCATGGGAAGAAAGAAGACAGACAAGATCGTATTTGACAATATTACAGTGCTGGATGCCGGTGCTAAGGGTGTATCAGTAGCAAAGGCACCAGATGGAAAAGTAATTTTTATACCAAATGTAGTACCCGGAGATGTAGTTGATGTACAGACTTTTAAAAAGAAAAAGGCATACTATGAAGGAAGGGCTATAAACTTTCATGCCTATTCTGAACACAGAATTGACCCTGTATGCAGCCATTTTGGCTCATGCGGAGGCTGTAAGTGGCAGAATATGCAGTACTCTCAGCAATTATTCTATAAAAATCAGGAGGTTTATAACCACCTTAAACGTATTGGTAAAGTAGAACTTCCCGATTTTGAACCTATCATGGGATCGGAGAAGCAATTCTATTACCGAAATAAAATGGAGTTTTCTTTTTCTAATGCACGTTGGAAAACACAGGCTGAAGTAGATAGCGGCGTAGAAATATCCGATGCTAATGCACTTGGCTTTCATATTCCTAAAGCCTGGGATAAGATCCTTGACATTACTCATTGCAGCCTTCAGGAAGATCCAAGTAATGGCATACGTAACAGTGTAAGGGAATTTGCAAATGCAAATGGACTTAGTTTTTTCAATCCACGCAACCACGAAGGGCTTCTGCGCACTTTAATGATACGTACTGCCTCAACCGGGGAGATTATGATACTTATTCAATTCTTTGAAGATGATAAGGAAAAAAGAGAGTTGCTGCTTGATTTCTTAGCAGAACGTTTTCCACACGTAACTTCGCTACAGTATGTTGTTAACAGTAAAGCGAATGATACTATTTATGATCAGGAAGTTGTGCTTTATAAAGGACGTGATTATATTCTTGAAGAGATGGAAGGCCTTAAATTCAGTATCAATGCCAAATCGTTTTACCAGACCAATTCTGACCAGGCTTATGAACTATACAGCATTACACGCGAATTTGCCGGGCTAACCGGTAATGAACTGGTATATGACCTTTATACAGGAACCGGTACGATTGCACAGTTCGTATCAAAAAAAGCCCGCAAGGTTATTGGGGTTGAAGCCGTACCTGAAGCTATTGCAGATGCAAAAGAAAATGCAAAACGAAATAACATAACCAATTGCGAATTCTTTGTTGGCGACATGAAAGTTGTCTTCAATGATGAATTTATAAATACACATGGCAGGCCGGATGTTATTATTACCGACCCACCACGTGATGGTATGCATAAAGATGTTGTAGAGCAGATATTACAAATAGCTCCTGAAAAGGTCGTGTATGTAAGCTGTAATTCGGCTACACAGGCACGTGACCTTGCCCTGATGGACGAAAAATATAAAGTTACACGTGTGCGTCCTGTAGATATGTTCCCGCAAACGCACCATGTGGAAAATGTTGTACTTTTAGAAAAACGATAACATAAACAGGCACTGCCTTTATGAAAAGACTAATAGCTTCTATAGCCCTGCTACTCGTAATTACCACTTATCTTTTGAGTTGTGAAAAGGATGATATCTGTGCAGACGGTACACCTACAACACCGGGCCTTGTGGTCGACTTTTACAGTAAGACAGAACCTGACCAAAAAATCGAAGTCGCTAATTTCAGATATTATGTACCCGGAAGAGAGGATGACATGCTGCCTCCTGATAAGGATACGTTAACCAGAGTTTCCAGAATTATCCTGCCATTACGAACAGACCATGACGAGGTAACCTGGGCATTAAGATATAATTCTGTATCCCCTTTAGGATTAAAAACAAGCAATACCGACCTGTTTACAATAAAATACACCCGTACGAATACTTATGTATCACGTGCCTGTGGTTATAAAACAACATTTACCCTGCTGCCTGAAACAAACGGTAATCCAAATCCGTTAATTGAACCCGGTACAGACGGTCCACTTATAGAAGACTATACAGTTGTTACTCCATATATTGAAAACCAAGATGAAGCACATGTCAAAATCTATTTTTAGCCTTTTACTACTTGCAGCTTTTTCGGGTTTTGCACAGCAGAACAAAGTCGCGGACACTATTACCAAATCGCCTATTGCAAAAACAGAACGATATGGACTTCGTATAGGAGGCGACCTTTACAGGCCGGCACGTTCGCTTTTTGAAGACGGTTTTACCGGATTTGAAGTTGTGGGAGATTACAGGCTTACACATAAAATGTTTGCTGCCGCCGAATTAGGTACAACAGAATATACCGTAGACGATGCTCAGCTAAATTTTACTACAAAAGGCAGTTACCTTAAAGTAGGCTTTGATTATAATGTTTATGAAAACTGGCTTGACATGCAAAACATGATTTATGTAGGTATGCGCTATGGTTTCTCTACATTTAGTCAAAATCTTAATTCATATACAATTTATGATACAACAGATTATTTTGAAGATGTAACTCTGTATCCCGACAAAAATTATTCAGGACTAACAGCCCATTGGATAGAAGTTGTAGGTGGTGTAAAGGCCGAAGTTGCAAAAAATCTTTTTGTTGGTTTTAGCGTACGCCTTAATATATTGTTAGCAGAAACCAAGCCTGATAACTTCGACAATCTTTACATACCCGGTTTTAACCGTACCTACGATGGCAGTTTTGGTGCCGGAATGAATTATACAGTTTCCTATCTGATACCTTTTTACAAGAAAGAGTCATTATCAAAAGAACCTAAAAAATAAAAAATGCCCCTTAATTGGGGCATTTTTTATTAATCATATTGTCTTACATTAATTATTTAATCACAAGTTTTTTAACCTGGTTTTTACCGTCAGCAGTAATACTTATAAAATAAACACCACTATTTAGGGCTGAAATATCCAAAACAGCTTCGTTAGCAGTAAAATTGTCTCTCACTATGGTTTTACCAAGCATATCTATCACCGAAACATCAAAGCCATTATCAGCATTGGCAACCCTCAGGTTAACATTAGCAGATGCAGGATTAGGGTAAACAGTGAAACTATCAGGAGTATTTTCATTAACACCCGCTACACTTTGTACTGTAGTACTTATTGGTTCTGTTGTAATTGGATCGTTGAAATCAAAGTAAATATCTGCCTGCGCCCACATAGAATCACCAATTGTAACGCTTGCTTTGGGCTTAATCCTATAAATCATGTAACCGTTGCTTTCAGGGACTACACCAGTAGCTGTATTTTCAAAAGCAAGATCGATACCTGTGAATAGGAATTCGATCTCTTCTCCTGAACGTTTTACTGTAAAGTCATCACTTCCGGATATAGCTTCAAAAGTAGACCAGTCAAGATTCTCGTCAAGATCAATTACTATCCTAACATTTTCAGCATTAGCAGTACCTTTGTTTTGGAAACGAACAGTATAATTCAGATAATTGGCAACCTGTGCTTCAGTAATATATTCCCCCTCACGCACCGTTATATCATTTGGATCGTAAGGACCAACTACAGTCTGACTCATAACCAAAGTATTATTTGCTACGTTTACATCGCCGTTTAGCGGTGTGATAGAAGCTGTAAAATTAAGTACAGTTCCCACCTGTGTTATTTGAGGTACATTGATCGTAAAGTACACCAAAGCTACTTTAGATTGAAAAGGCATAAGATTTGAATAACTAAGCGTTACTGTATTTCCTGATTGTGCCATCGCAGGAATTGCATTTGAAAATACCATATTAGCACCATCAAACTGAATTGTTACATTTCCGCTTTTGGTCGTATTTCCTAAATTTTGATACATTATAGCGTATGAAGCCACAAAACCTGCACGTGCTGTAGTAATCGGAATCATTGTTACAGCTACATCGCTTACAACGTCTCCCTCAGGAGTAATACAGAAATTCTTTTCAGCAGCAGATCCCGGCATTGTTATACCATAAACTGTAGGTGATATTGTAGCAGATGGTATGGCGTTTACATAAACCGAATTAGCACCATCCGGAACATTTTGAAAACTATAGTAGCCATCGGCATTAGTATAAGTAATGTATACATCATTATCATGGGTTAAATATACGGGAAGGTTTGCTACAGCTTCTTCAAATGTATTGCAATCATTATCAAGGTTCAATCTCGCAAAACCTGAAATTGTATTTCCGTTACAAATTATCGGCATCAGTTGTACCGGAGCCACCCAACGGCAATTGCTAACGGTTCCTGACTGCACCATAGAAACATATACCACACCTGCTACACTGGCATATGCCTGAGGGTTAGGTATGACATTCGTACCCGTTTGTGCTGCTGCCTGAGTTTGATGAAAGGTATAGGTATAACCTGTTATCACGCCACCGGTAACCTGTGGTATAACCTGAGTTAAATCGAAAATAGCCACTCCGTCTTCATTAGCACAAGCCTGTAAAGGGAGAGGTGCATTAAAATCAGGTAGTGTTACAATTGTTACCTGAAAACTTGATTCGTCTGAACATCCCCAATCGCTTTCAGCATATAAATAAATAGTTTGGGTTGAAGTTATCAACGTGTTGGGACCTAACAATGTTCCTGTGCCGTCCGGGCCAGTATAATATGATCCGGATGTCAAAGGCTGCAATTCGTAAGCATCACATGATTGTACATCCGGTAAATCCGGAACATATATCCCTGACAACCAGCTTATGTGAAAAACAGTGATGTCAGAATCTCCATTTTCATTATTGACAACCTTGGCAAAAATAAGCTGTTGCGATGGTGACACAAAAAAAACAGGATTAGCAATTGGATTTGTTCCGTTAGCGGCATCAGCCTGAGTAAGGTAATAAATAACTGTAAAATTCAGAGGATCCTGATTGCCTAAAATAATTGGATCCTGCACAGTAAGGTCAAATACCTCACTGCCGCATTGATTAATATTCGGTGCAGGATAGGCTTCTGCCTGACAGAATCCTTTAACTGCAATTAAAAGAATAATAGCTAAGAAAAGTAGTTTCTTTTTCATAAGAAGGTTTTAATTGGTTCGATGCTATTAGAACAAACCATTTGTTAAAATCCCTACTCAAAGATTAGAATAAATTTAAAAAACATCTGTAAACCGCCCTGTTTTAAAGGAATAAAAAACCGGAAAAATTCCGGTCTTATTCTTTTTTCTTATTCTTATCTTTCCATTGCTGTTTAATTGCAGGATAATCTATACTGAATGCAGGAGTTTGCTGCTCAAGCCTGTGATCTTTAAATGCCTGTAGTAAAAAACCTTCTATATGAAAGTCTTCGGGAACTGCTGCAGGACTGTATTTCATTTTCAGATCAATGTTAAACATATGTGCAATACGGTTTGACCAAAAGGCTTTCCATCCACTTTTATGGGATTTAATAAGGTCAAAAGTACTCTTTCCTGTTTGCCTGTATATAAGTTTAACCAATATTTGTCCTTCTTTTCTGGTAAGTTTCTTCAGCCTTCCTTCAAATTCATCTTCCAGATAATTTTCAACAATTTTTGCGTATTTTTTTTTCTCCTTATCGGTTTTGAGTTTTGCCAGGTTATTGCTAAGCATGGTTAGTTTGTCGGCAGCAGCTTTGGCATAGGGATAAACTTTAAGTGTCCTTCTTTTAAGGATAACAAGATTTGCACGCTCATCGACAGATAGGGTATCCTTAACATTAGATATCACCAGCTCCTGGAGCTGCACACTCATTGAAATTGAGTCCAGTTGGGCATCGGTAAGAGTATCTTTCTCTACAACCTGAGCAAATGCCCCCATCGAAGACAATAAGAGAAACAGCAAGCAAATCTGTGCTTTCATGTACTAAAAATTTTACGTCAAAATTATACAATAATACGCAACTCTGTAATCTAATTTATACTTTAGCAAAAAAATTATATATGTCTTCAAAAACCATACTAAACGACACATCGCTGTCTTTCCTGGAACAATACCTAAACAACCCTTCCCCTACAGGTTATGAATCTGAAGGCCAAAAGATATGGATGGATTACCTAAAGCCTTACGTTGATACTTTTATCACTGATACTTACGGTACTGCGGTTGGTGTTATCAATCCTGATGCACCTTATAAAGTTGTGATTGAAGGCCACAGCGACGAAATATCATGGTATGTTAATTACATAACGGAAAATGGCCTTATTTATGTTATCCGTAACGGAGGCTCCGACCACATGATTGCACCTTCTAAAAGAGTCAATATCCATACCAAAAACGGAATCGTTAAAGGCGTATTCGGATGGCCGGCAATACATACACGCCAACGCGGCAAGGAAGAACCTGCAAAAATTGAAACTATCTTTATCGACCTTGGCTGTTCTACCAAAGAAGAAGTAGAGCAATTGGGAGTTCATGTCGGATGCGTCATCACCTACCCGGACGATTTCATGATACTTAACGAAAATAAATTCGTATGCCGCGCTATCGATAATCGTATTGGTGGCTTTATGATCGCCGAAGTGGCACGCCTGCTTCACGAGAATAAAAAGAAACTTCCTTTTGGGTTATACATTACCAATTCTGTACAGGAAGAGGTTGGTCTTCGCGGCGCTGAGATGATCACGAACACCATTCGCCCTAATGTCGCTATTGTTACCGATGTTTGCCATGACAGCACTACTCCTATGATCGATAAACGTATTGAAGGCGAAACCCAGATTGGAAAAGGGCCTGTTATTACCTATGCCCCTGCCGTACAAAACAATCTTAGGGAACTGATCATTGATACTGCCAATAAAAAAGAAATCCCTTTCCAGAGACTGGCTTCGTCAAGAATTACAGGTACTGACACGGATGCTTTTGCCTATAGTAACGGTGGTGTAGCTTCAGCACTGATATCACTACCATTGCGTTACATGCATACTACTGTAGAAATGGTACACAGGGATGATGTTGAAAATGTGATTAAACTTATTTACGAAACCCTCCTGAATATAGAGAACGAAGAAACCTTCTCTTACTTCAAAGCATAAAAAAAAGCATTCGCCACGGCGGATGCTTTTTTTTTAAAAGCTAAAGATCGTTAGGCGTCCATTGCTTCTTTAAGAAGAACAGAAGCTTCTTTTGCATTTGATGCCTCTGCATGTTTAAGGGCAGTAAGTCCTCTTTCATCTTTTTCTTTTACATTCGCGCCACTTTTCAATAATAGCGTAATGATTTCAGACTGGTTGTAACGGGCAGCAATCATTAATGGTGTCATACCGTTGCATTTTTCGTGTACAGATGCACCATATTCGATAAGTTTTTTTACCGTTGCTACATCTCCTTTAGAAATCGCTACGCCAAGTGGTGTAGTTACTCCGCGCTCCCTAACTAATTCAAATTTAGAAGCAGTTCCAACATTGTTTGCCATTGTTGCGTTAGTGAATGCTAAAACAAGGGCCAGGGCTGAATAAATGATCGTTTTTTTCATGATTGATTGAATTTGATTTGATGATTGTTTTTATAATTACCGGTTGATGAGACCGTTTAAAATAATAGACGCTTACAAATTAAAAACGTTACAGTATTTTTTCGAATTAACGATAATTTAACAATCATAAACTTACTATGCTTGCATATATAAATAAAAAAAACCGCCTTAAAAATAAGGCGGTTACGAGTACTATTATGTAAGTTTTACTTGCTTAAAAAAGCTAAAACATTTTTTTCAATTCTTTCATTGATACTTGTAATATCAGCTTTGGCAAACTTCTCTCCTAAGATATTCTCATAAAGTTCTATATACCTCTCTGATACTGTTTCGATGTACTCATCGGTCATTTCAGGGATCTGCTGACCGTCTTTACCCTGGAAACCATTAGCTATAAGCCATTGGCGAACAAACTCTTTAGAAAGCTGTTTCTGCTCTTCGTTGTTGTTCTGGCGCTGTTGGTAACCTTCAGCATAGAAATAACGGGAAGAATCAGGAGTATGTATCTCGTCAATAAGAACGATCTTACCGTCTTTAGTCTTTCCGAATTCATATTTAGTATCTACAAGGATAAGTCCTCTTGAAGCAGCGATCTCAGTACCTCTCTGGAAAAGGGCACGTGTATATTTCTCAAGAACTAAATAATCTTCTTCAGAAACGATTCCCTGTGCAAGAATGTCTTCGCGAGAAATATCCATATCGTGCTCACCGTTATCAGCCTTTGTTGTCGGCGTAATTATCGGCGAAGGGAATTTGTCGTTCTCTTTAAGTCCTTCAACTAGTTCCACACCGCAAAGTACTCTTCTGCCTGCAGCATATTCACGGGCAGCATGTCCTGAAAGGTAGCCACGGATAACCATCTCAACCTTGAAAGGCTCACACAGAAGGCCAACAGCAACATTGGGGTCCGGAGTATCAATAAGCCAGTTTGGCACTACATCTTCGGTAAGGCGCATAAATTTAGTAGCTATCTGATTCAGTATCTGCCCTTTGTATGGAATACCTTTTGGCATAACTACGTCAAAGGCCGATAGCCTGTCCGTAGCTACCATTACCAATAGCTCATCGTTAATATTGTATACTTCCCTTACTTTACCGCGGTAAACCGATTTTTGCCCCGGAAAATTGAAATCAGTGCTTGTGATGGTATTCATGAAACTGTTATACGTTTAATGGTTTTTTGAAGATGCAAAAATAAGAAAGTTAATTGTCTAATCTTTTGTTTTTATCATACAATTTGTAATACATGGCGAAAACTGCATTCATTACTGCTATTACTATTGTCAGTATTGAAGTTCCAACTGTTAATCCATAATAATCATACCTCTCTTCAAAATTTACCACAAATGGTATTAATATGATTATAAAATAATGAACAATAGAAATCCTAAGATTTATTCTGCATTTAAACAGCCATAAAAAACCATATCCAGTAACAGCAATTATCTGAGAACCTAAAAAGAAAACTCCACTGGCAGCAACAAAATCATAGGCCTGACCAATTGTTTTATTCACGCCAAAAACAAAATACGATTCAGGAAAAACTCCCGTCAATCCTAACAGGATACTTAGAAATGTAATATAGCCCAACCCAATCAGAAAAAGATGCTTTGGTTTAGAAAAATCAATCATAAATAGCTAACAAAGTAAAACCTGCAAAACTATAGAAATTCTGCAGGTTTATATAAGAAGTTTTAAATTCTAATTCGTGTGCTCAATCGTCTTGTATGCTTCGATAACTTTCTTAACAAGGCGGTGACGCACGATATCTTTATCATCAAGATAAATAATGCCTATACCTTCCACATCTTTCAGGATAAGTATCGCTTCTTTCAGTCCGCTGGTGGTACTTCTCGGAAGGTCGATCTGGCCCGGGTCACCCGTAATCATAAATTTAGCATTCTTACCCATACGCGTCAGGAACATCTTCATCTGCGAGTGGGTTGTATTCTGCGCCTCATCCAGAATCACATAAGCATTATCCAGTGTTCGTCCACGCATGAATGCAAGAGGCGCAATCTGTATGATTCCTTTAAGAATATAATCTTCTAAAGTCTGCGGAGGCAGCATATCACGCAATGCATCATATAAAGGCTGCATGTACGGATCAAGCTTTTCTTTCATGTCCCCCGGAAGGAAACCGAGGTTCTCTCCTGCTTCAACAGCCGGACGGGTAAGTATGATACGCTTTACCTGTTTCTCTTTTAATGCTTTTACCGCAAGGGCAACACCGGTGTAGGTTTTACCCGTACCGGCAGGGCCTATGGCAAAAACCATGTCATTCTTAGCCATATAGTCCACAAGCTTCTGCTGGTTTGGCGTAATGGCTTTTATAAGTTTGCCGCCTATACCATGTACCAGTATCTTATCGCTCGGATCCATTTGCTCTGTTTGCGAATCGCTTTGAATTACCCTTTCTATGACATTGTCATCAATGTTGTTATAGCGTGTAAAGTGCTGCATAAGCCTGTTAAAGCGCTTTTCAAATTCGTCAAGAATTTCTTTTTCACCAAAGGCTTTTAACGTGGTTCCGCGTGCAACGATTTTCAGCTTAGGATAATATTTTTTTATGGTTTCAAGATGAGAATCCTGAGCACCCCAAAAATCTTTCGGGGCAATGTCTGTCAGTTCAATTATTCTTTCGTTCAAAAGCAGTTTATTTTAATTAGAGAAATGAGCATATAATTATTAGCTTTGCAATCAAATTTAGTGAAATTAAATCTCGCTTTTTGTAAAAGTTTTACACAATTTTATGTCAATAATTACCCTTACAACCGATTTTGGCCTCAAGGACCATTTTGTGGGCGCTTTGAAGGGAAAAATTATTTCCGGCTATGACGAAGCCCGGATTATTGACATTTCTCACGACATCGACCTGTTTAATGTTTCGGAAGCCAGCTATATCATTGGTGCTGCATATAATAGCTTTCCAAAAGGCTCTGTACACCTCATTGGTGTCGACTCCGAACTGACCAAAGACAACAAGCATATTGCCATGCAATGGAATGATCACTATTTCATTTGTGCCGATAATGGTATCTTAAGCATGCTTACGCAAAAGATCGTTCCGGAAAAAATAGTTGAGATAAATATCCATGACAGACTGCCGGAAGGTTCAACCGAAATGGATGCCTTCGTGGCTGTGGCCTGCCATCTCGCAAAAGGCGGACAGCTGAGCGTCATAGGCCGTGAGATAACCGAGATTAAAGAAATGAATGAACTGCAGCCTGTTGTGGCAGCCGACCTCAATTCGATAAAAGGGTATATTGCCTACATAGACCACTATGGCAACTGTGTTACCAATATTCCATATAAGCTTGTCAAAGACACTGCCAAAGGCAGGGATTTTGAAATAAAGTTCAGTACCAAGACTATAAAATCGGTACGCAAGAACTACTCAGACTTTGTTATCAGGGAAAACTTTACCATAAAAGATTACGAAGGCGATAAGCTGGCTATATTCAATGAAGCGGGCTTCCTTGAGATTGCCATATATCGTAGTAATCCGTTGACTGTAGGCTCTGCTAATACGCTATTAGGACTAAAGTTTAGAGATGTTATCAATGTGGTTTTTAAGTAGATTTTCAGACAGTTAGATTATTGAATCATTCGATAAAAGACGGTTTGAAATTTGTAATTTGTGATTTGAAATTTAAATTGAAAATAACTGTATGTTTGTACGCATAGTAAAAATGGGATTCTACGAAGATAAGGTTCAGGCCTTTCTTGATAATTTTGAACAGGTTAAGGAGCAGATACGAAATTTCCCCGGTAACCGTTTCTTAGAGTTGTATCAGGACAGGAACGACCCAACCGTGTTTTTTACCTATAGCTATTGGGAAGATGAGGCTGACTTGAAAAAATACCGCCAGTCAGAGCTATTCATTGAAGTGTGGGCTTTTACAAAGCAACTCTTCAACCAGAAGCCGGAAGCCTGGAGTGTAGATAAACTGGTTACTTTAGAATAAATCGATATGCGTTTTGTCATTCTGAACGAAGCGCAGCGAAGCTGAAGAATCTCTTTAGATATTTTCTTTTGTCGAAATTATAGAATGTGTATTATTATATTTAAAAGAAATAAATGAAAGCATTGTTATTACGTGAGATCAAATCCTTTTTCGGTTCACCGATAGGTTATTTGGTCATTGCTATTTTCCTGCTGCTCAACGGCCTGTTTTTATGGGTATTTGAGGGTGATTTCAATATACTGAACAGTGGCTTTGCCGACCTTAGCCCATTCTTTACCATATCGCCATGGATAATGATTTTCCTTATCCCTGCGGTAACCATGCGTAGTTTCTCGGATGAAAAAAAACAGGGAACCATCGAATTGCTTTTTACCAAACCATTGAGTGTATGGGAAATCGTAAACGGGAAATTCTTTGGTGCATTAACACTGATCGTATTAGCACTTATACCAACAATTATCTATGTTTTGGTTATATCATATTTTGGTAACCCGCAAGGTAACATTGATATGGGAAGCACTATTGGTTCTTACTTTGGCCTGTTGTTTCTGGCTGCCGGATATACGGCGATAGGTATCTTTACCTCTACCCTGTCTGACAACCAGATCGTAGCATTTATTGTTTCTGTGTTCCTTTGTTTTGTTTTCTATTTCGGGTTCGAAGGCGTAGCTAATTATATTGGCAGCATTAAAGGCCTTATATCATCGCTTGGAATGGATTATCATTTCAAGAGCATGAGCCGTGGTGTAATTGATACAAGAGATGTTATTTACTTTGTAAGTATTACTGTATTGTTCCTGTCGTTAACTGTTTACAAACTAAAATCAATCAAAGGATAATGGAAGCAGTAAAACAAAAGAACTTTAAACAGCTTGTCATCACTGCGATTATACTATTGGCAGTAAACTTTGGCGGATACTATTACTTTAAACGTTTTGACCTTACGCAAGACCAGCGTTATACCTTGTCTCCTGCAACATTAAGTATCATAGAAGAGGTAAAAGATCCTGTATATATAGATGTATTCTTGGAAGGGCAGTTTCCTGCTGAATTTAAAAGGCTTCAGGACGAAACAAAGCAATTGCTGGAAGAATTCCACGCACGCAATTCTAATATCATTTTCAATTTTATCAATCCGCTTGAGGACGGAGATAACCCTCAGGAGGCAATGCAGAAACTTTACAGTATGGGCATGACACCCGTAAATGTTACTGTAGATGATAAAGGAAAACAATCCCAGGAAGTGGTTTTTCCGTGGGCTATGGTAAATTACGAGAAAAAAACAGTCAAATTCCCGCTTCTGAAGAACATGACCGGAGCTTCTACAGCTGAAAAAGTTGTCAGCTCTGTACAGCATCTTGAATATGCTGTTACCGACGCCATTAACAAGGTAACAAGGAAAAAAGAGAAAAAAGTAGGCATACTAAGGGGTAATGGCGAAATGAAAGAACGCTTCATGGGCGATTTAATCAGGACCATTGGCGAAAACTACCACATTGGGCCGTTTCCATTGGACTCTGTTGCGCAAAACCCTGAAAAAATGGTTAAAGCCATTAAAAATTGTGACCTTGTAGTAATAACCAAACCAACTGAAGCCTTTACAGAACAGGAAAAACAGGTTTTGGATCAATATATTGTCAGTGGGGGCAAAACCCTATGGATGATAGATGCCGTTCAGATAGAGATGGACAGCCTTTATAATGAAAGCGGTACCACACTGGCTTTCCCTCGTGACCTTAATCTTAATGACATGTTCTTTAAATATGGTATCAGGCTTAACCCTGACCTTGTTAAAGATGAGATATCCACACGTATTAAGCTGGCAACCGGAGCTCAAGGAAGCGAAACACAATTCCAGGAGTATCTGTGGCGATTTTCACCTTATGTATATCCTGACTCAAAGAACCCTATCGTTAAGAATATGGACGGTATCAGGTTTGAGTTTGCCAATAGCATCGATACCCTTAAAAACGGCATCAAAAAGACTGTACTATTAAGATCTTCCCAATACTCAAGAAAGGTTGGTACTCCAACAGAGATCAATCTATCTATGGTAGAAGAACAGACCAGCCCGAAAGATTACACAAACAAAGGGCATATCCCCGTAGCTGTATTGCTTGAAGGTAAATTCCGATCCGCATTTGAGAACAGGGTCCTTCCGTTCAAGGATTCTTCTTTCAGGAATGAGGATAAGGCCGGAAAAATGATCATTATATCCGATGGTGATATTGCCAAGAACAGCCTTGACAAGAATTTTCAACCGATGGAGCTTGGTTATGACAAATGGACGGGAGTGCTTTATGATAACAAGGGTTTCCTTATGAACTGTGTAAATTACCTGCTAGATGACAAAGGACTTATTAACATCCGAAGCAAGGATGTTGACCTTCCATTGCTCGACACCCAGAAAGTTCATGAAAACTATACAGCCGCGCAATTTATAACTGTCGGATTACCAATAGTGATTTTAGCACTGTTCGGCTTCCTGTTTACATACCTTAGAAAAAGGAAATATTCAAAGTAGTGTTAATAAAAAATGTTGCACTATTCAATTTGATTACGATATATTTGTGAAACGTAAAATCAGTGGGTTTTACATCTAAAAAACAAAAAAAGAGATGAAATTTATAGTATCCAGTTCATATTTGCTAAAACAACTGCAGGTTTTAGGAAGTGTCATAAACAGTAATAATACGCTGCCTATACTTGACAACTTCCTGTTTGAATTAGATAATACCGAATTAAAAGTGTCTGCTTCAGATCTGGAGACAACTATGTCTGCCACACTTGAAATCGATTCAGAAAGCAAAGGTAGCGTTGCAGTCCCTGCAAAACTATTGCTTGAGACTTTAAAGACATTTCCTGAGCAACCGCTTACTTTTACGGTAGAGGATAACAACACTATAGAAATAAGCTCTAATTCAGGTAAATATGCACTTGCTTATGCCGCAGGAGATGAATTCCCTAAAGCAGTAACGCTTGAAGACCCTTCTTCTACCCTTGTACCGGCAGAAGTTCTGGCTACAGCTGTAAGCAAGACTATTTTTGCTGCCGGTAACGACGATCTTAGGCCTGTAATGTCAGGTGTATTCTTCCAGTTCTCTCCGGAAGGACTAATTTTCGTTGCAACTGACGCACACAAACTTGTAAAATACTCAAGAACAGACGTTAAAGCTTCGCAAGTGGCTGATTTTATCATGCCTAAAAAACCATTGACTATCCTAAAAGGTATTCTTGGTTCTTCTGATGCTGAAGTTAAGATCGAATATAATGATTCTAACGCTACGTTCTCGTTTGACAACTATGTACTTACCTGCCGCCTTATCGATGGCAAGTATCCTAACTACGAAGCTGTTATACCAAAAGAAAACCCAAATAAACTGCTTATTGACAGGACACAGATATTAAGTTCTGTACGTCGTGTGGCTATCTTCTCTAATAAGACAACACATCAGATCCGCCTTAAGATTGCAGGAACTGAATTAAACATTTCAGCAGAGGATATTGATTACTCAAACAAAGCTGAAGAGCGTCTAACGTGTGATTATCAGGGAGACGATATGCAAATAGGCTTCAACTCACGTTTCCTTACAGAAATGCTTACAAACCTTCAGAGTGATGAAATCATGCTTGAGATGTCACTACCTAACCGTGCAGGTATCCTTACCCCGGTTGACGGCCTTGACGAAGGTGAAACTGTTACCATGCTGGTTATGCCGGTAATGCTAAACAGCTAAAATCGCTATTTAACCAATCCTTTTTTATAGAAACCCGTATCGCATAAAGCTTTACGGGTTTTTTCTTTTTATTTTCCGGTGCTGTATTACTACCGATTTTGTTTTAGTGAAGCGTCAAAATATTTATTTCCCAATTGCTTTTAAAATTCTATCTTCTTGGATGAGTACATCTCTCATCAATAAATTATGCGGAAAGACTTTCAGCTTGGAATTTCTGAAACCAACTAAAATTTTCATCAGTGATGAAGCTGTTATTAGTGATAAATTCAATTCATATTCTAAACCGCAATCTTTTATAAAATCATCTGAAAACTCCGGTGCAATTAAAAGTGATTTAATCACTTTATAACCATTCTTTTTAGCAATTGAATCATACGCTTTTAATTGTCTGGATACAGAACTAAACTTATTATAATTGCTTTCCTTTATTGTTTTACATTCAACAATAATCAAATCATTATTATCAAGATTAATAAGTATATCAATTTGTTCTTTTGAAGTATTTAAATTTTTACGCAGACCTTCATCAATATTAAAACCTAATTCAGTTAAAATTTTCTTTGTAAGGTCTTCAAACTTTATCCCTAAATCAGCTTCTTTAACTGCAATACCTCTTTCTTTCAAAGCATTTAAATTTCTGAAGCCAATATTTTCATAGTTTTCCAAAAGGAGGTTTTCAGAATCTTTATATGCATCTAAAACATTAGAAATTATATCGCCTCTGGTTTTTATTTCTTTAAGTCTACAGAATTCTTCCAGTTCTTTTTCGGGTATGAGTTCAAGAATATCCCTAGGCTTAATATTATAATCTAATAGAAAATTACTCCTTAAAACATTCTCATCCTGTAACTCAAATTTAGTCCTTAAAGCCTGATTAATATGAGGAATACTCTCCCCTATTTGTATCAACATTTTTTCATATCCATCATGAGACATTCCCAAATTATCATCCCGGTCAATTTCCTCAAAATAATTAATTAAGTTATCTATTTTTTCTTCAATAAGTGTTCCTTTTAGAGATGTGATTAATAAGCTCTTCTCACAAAAGTCATTAAGATATTTTTTTTTATCAGTTAAAGTTGTGCCCTCTTTATGAATATCTTCAATAAATATTTGACTGAATGAAATTCCAGAGTTTATGATTTCATTGATCTTACCTTCTAATGGTAATTTTCTATCAATGTTATGCTTTTTGCTTATGAGATTGATTTGAGGTTCTCTAAACAATAATAAAATTCTTCTGAAGAATTTATCACCCACTTCTTTACCACGAATTTTTCTTAAAACCCTAACTACTTCATCAGCTATATAAAGAGTGTTGTTCTTTTTTGAGTAAAAAACAACTCCAATTGATTTCAATTCATTAATAACTGCATCAATTTCAAGCTTCTTTACAGGAAGAATTAAATAATTTATCAGTTTAATTTCCTCTTGTGAAAGAGACAATTGATTTGCAAGTGTTAAAAGAATTGCGTGTTCATCTGATGTTATTTTTTTATCTTGATTATTAGCTTCGTCATTAAAATATGCCGTTTTTAAACATGACAGATAAATTTTATAATCTCTCTTTCGTTCCTCAGAAATTTCAGATTTGTCGCTATTTATTTCTTCCTCAAAAGATTTAAGCTTAGATTTTAGAGATAATAGTTCCTTTTCATATAATCTCGAAAACCAGTCCTGGCGAATAATACAGCATCCATCTTTTGAGATAATATCAATTAGAATATCTAATTGAGATGAAGTTTTTAAAAATTCATTTTTGATATATTCTGCAAATTCATCCTCTAAAAGATTAAAAACATTTACAATATTAATACTGTCAACATTTTTTAGATCTCTGTTTGAATCAGACAAAATATTTTCAATAATTTTTCCATTCTTTGGTTTAGAAATAATGATTGTATCAATAATTTTCAAGAATGAATTCTTTTCAAAGGAATTGATATTGTTAAGTATTTTTTCAAGTTTCATATCGTAATAAATTGGTTGGTATTACGAATATAATCATAAAATTTTAACAATTTCTTACAACAATAAAAACCGCAATTCAACTAATGCCAAATTGCGGTTTCCAAATCGGGTTTAAAAGCCCTTATACTTATGATACGAATCAATACTGTTGCCACCGGCAAAAGTAATCAAATCTTCATTGAACCTGTTTTTATGCGTATAGAACAAACCATGCGGCGCATCATCATATACAACATACTCGGCGTGCGGCACCTGCTTAACTGTTTCTTCGGCTGAAATTTCGATAGGCACGGTTTCATCTTCCCTTCCGTGCATTACCAGCAACGGAATTTTTATTTTAGTAAGATCGTCCCTGAAATCGGTTGTCGACCAGGAATGCATCGATTTAACCGTTGCATATAAAGCTGCATTAAGGCTGCGGGTAAGGCTTTGCTGCAGGAACTCCTCGCTCACCGGATGATTGAAAGTATGGTAACCATAGAATTTCTTACCGAAGTCTGACAAAAATTTAGCACGGTCTTCTTCTAATTGTTCTTTCATTGTATCAAACTCCTCCTGTGGAATTCCACGAGGATTATCAATTGTTTTTAGCAAAAAAGGAGTTACAGATCCAATAAGGGCGGCTCGTGTTACCCTGCCATCAGCATTATATTTCGCCAGATAACGTGCCACTTCTCCACCACCCATGGAAAACCCCACAAGAGTAATATCGTTAAGATCAAGTTCATCTATGATCGCTCTGAGGTCAGAGGCTAAAGTGTCATAGTCATATCCTTCCCAGGGACGGGATGAATTACCAAATCCCCTCCTGTCATAAGCAATTACTCTTACATTGTGTTTAGGGAGCTCATTAAGCTGATATTCCCACATTGCATGGTTAAGCGGCCAGCCATGTATTAAGATAATCGGCTTACCTCTTCCAACATCTTTGTAAAATAGCTCCACTTCTTCGGAATTTCCCGATAAGCTTACTGATTTTGTTGTAATAAATGGCATAATATTGTTTTTAGCAGTTAATAATTCATATAAAGTTACTAACTACAAATCGCAGTATTATGCTAATTAAGAATTCGTTAGGTGTTAAAATCTTACATGGTAATTTATTACTTCTCTATTATGCCCATCTTTTCCATCAGAAAGGTCGCGCTTTTATTTTTGCAGATACCATCACGCAGCCTATAATCAAAATACAGTTCATTATCTACGATCTGCGCCTCAAAACAGCGGTTTATCAATTTCTCCGGATAATCGTCAGTAAGAGAGCAGACTTCTATATCGTGGGTTGCTATTGCACCCATGCCCTGCAGGTCAAGCATTTTTTGTATGACTTTTACAGTTCCGCTGTGTTTGTCTTCAGAGTTAGTTCCCTTTAAGATTTCATCCAACAGTATAAATGCTCTCTTACCCTGTAATTCATCAATAATATATTTAAGTCGCTTTACTTCAGCAAAAAAATAGGATTCATTTTCGGTTAGCGAATCTGATAATCGCATGGAAACCAATACGGGCAACGGATGAACATTTGCCTGCTGAGCACATACCGGTGCTCCAACTCCGGCCAACACCATATTTATACCCAGGCTTCTGAGAAATGTACTCTTACCCGACATGTTTGAACCTGTCAATATCATGAATCCGGGATCAAATTTTATATCATTACCTACTCTTTTTTCTTTTTCGATAAGTGGATGTGCTAAATCTTTAAAGTCGATCTTAAAGCAGTCATTCAGCTCAGGGAAAACAAAATCAGGATTATTATAATACAGATTACCAAAACTGCTTAAGGCTTCAATTTCGGCTATTGTATCAAGCCACGAAACAATATCTTGTGAATGCTGTTTTTTCCATTGCCATAATGCATTAAGCGAATGTATGTGGAATAAAAATGCCCCGTTAAACAATAGTGCTCCAAAGACATTATTAATGCTGTCAAGCCTTGAAAAGAGCACAGCTAATCTTTTTATCTCTTTTGATACCTTTTTATTGCCTTCATTAAAAACCTGCTGTAGAGCTTTCAGTTTTTCAGAGTCAAATTGCTCCTTTTCAATCACCTCAATGATAAGTCCGTAATGGTGAATGATTTCGTCGATTTCGGTAATATCTCTAATCTCCGCTTTAATTGACTTTAAATGAATTAATGTAAATAGAATATTAAAACCAAACAGGCATCCGGCAATATCACCAAATGTTCCATTTGCAGTTATAGCATAACCTATACAGGAAATTATAAATAATACAGGTGAGAGATACATAATACCTTTTACCGCGAATGACAAATTCCCTAAAGTTTTCTTTGTCCAGGCGATGAGTGCCCCGTAAACAGATTCACTGTCTTTTTTTACCATTCCCAGAGCCATGATTTCCTGCCTGAATTCAGGCTTAGACGCTAGTTCTTTTATAGCTTCCTGATTGCGTTTGATATCGTCATTAGGCAATATACCTTCCAGTAATCGGGCAAGTTTTTCATTTCCCTTATAGGTTTTGGTGCGGTTAAGGTTATGGAAAAGTGATTTAGCTCCAAATATATCCAAATCGTGCGAATAGGAATGAGCATGATCGGTAAAGGAGGCACCATCTCCAAACGGAATCGCTTTACCCGAAAGATAATCCATTTCATCCTGATTTATCTTTACCATTGCCTCTGCCCTGAGCTTTTTGTTGAGCACAAGTACGTGCCGGTTCATAAGTAGAATAAATTCTACCACACAAAAAGCCATACAGCTAAGCAGCACAGCCGGATTTTCTGCTTTAAGGCAATAATACCCAAGAACAAAAAAGGCAATAACCATCAGAAGCCTTGAAGCACTGATTATGTTATACCGGATAGTGAGCTTTTTAAGTTCGTCTAAATGGGCAGCCTTTCGCTTATTATAAAATTCCATACGCACACATCTCTGTCAAAAATTTAAATAAAATCCTGCCTCTGCAGATTTTTTAGCTTTCATGGAATACCAACAGAGGTATCCTGGTATGATAGGCCATTTTTTTTGTCAGGCTGCGATGAAATAAACCTTCGAAGAAGCCACGTTTATGAGTACGCATTACCAGCATTCCAACATGCTGATTTTGTATAAAATCAAGTATTGTCTGTTCGATATGGCCTCCGGCTATATTGTAGAAGTCTATTTTTTCGCTTCGGTAAAATATCTTCCATTCATTTATCCTTTCTTCGATATCTTCTGGATCATCATCATTTTTGATGTAAAGACATAGCACTGATGCTTCAAATTTACGTGCTATCTCAAGTGTTTTTGCAAGTGCATCGTTATCCCTGTCTTTATATTGGGTGGTAAAGGCAATGCTTTTTATAGGATGGTATTCCGCTTCGGCTGGTATACCCAAAACAGGTACAGTAGCATTGGCAATGACCGAAGCAGTAGAGGAACCCAAAAAAGTTTCCTTAAGCCCTGATGCCCCTTTTGTTCCCATCACGATCAGATCGATTTCCTCTTCTTTACATATCTTATTGATATTGTATATAAGATCACCATACAGCAAAACATTTCTCATTTTCACATGCCCAAGGTTTCGTCTTTCAGCAATTTGATGCAGTTCCGGCAATTGTTCCCTGAAGCTTTCAAACTGGTTCATCTCGACTATATCAAAAATCTCTTTGGTAGACTCCGGCAATGGTGGGGTTTCTACGATTGGAAGATCATAGACGTGCAGTATTACCAGTTCAGCTCCAAAAGAATCGGCGAACCTTAGTGCATAGATAAAAGCCGTTTGGGCAGCTTCGGAAAAATCGGTTGGAAAAAGAATTTGTTTCATGAGACCGTATATTGGTTTACCATAAAATTACAAAAAATATACCGTCTTCTTACATTTTAATTCTCAGTGTTATGTTAAAAAGCAAAGGGCTGCCAAATGGCAGCCCTTATAATCTTGTGCATTGTTTATTATAGCTTGTTGAAAGTATCAACATAATTACCTGTTATAGTAACGTTGCTTCCTTTTGTAACACTACCGAAGATAGTGATTGAAGAACCTGAACCTACAAATTCAAGTTTAGCACCACTGTTAAGTATCATGTTTCCATATACTACAACCGATCCTTCAATTTTAAGTGTACCATTAACATTCAGAGAATTGTATGGTGTAAGAACCGATCCCTGTGCCAGTGAGCCTTTCATATAGAATACTCCACCGCTGTTAACATTGATTCCCTGAGATACTGAAAGTGAACCACACCATGTAAGGTTTGCATTTACATTTACACCTGTTAGTGCTGCTGCTCCCTGATATTGTTTTGTTTCGCCCGAATTAACGTTTAACCATGTAGAACCTGTATAGGTAGGGAAAGATGTACAGTCAACAGTACTTGTTACCATCTTAACTATTTTAAGGCCTCCGTTACCCATTGCTGCAAATATATAGTCTCCTGAACTTGTAAGGTAGTTACATGAGCTGTTTCCGCTAAGGGCAATCGAACCAAGGAAACTTAATACCTGGTTTGTGTTTTTATAGATATACATACCGGCACCACCATTGGCAACAAATACATTTGAACTGTTTACAGAAACCGCATTAGTAGTAATATCACTTGCAAGTACACCAGCAACATTTGTTGGTACTGCAATCGTTTGGGTTTTAGCACCAGTTGAGATGTTATATACTCCAAGTCCGTTGTATCCTTCAGAAACTAATAATGAAGTTGTTCCAAGGAAATCAATTGTTCTTTTAGCCTGCTGAACATCCTGAGATGTAGGGAATGAAGCGATTTGGGTAAGGCCAGTCGCGTTATAAACTTTTACTCCCTGAGTTCCACTCAACACAACAATTTTGTTATCATTAAAACCTACCGCTCTAAGATCTGCCAATGGTATTGACATTTCAACTGCGTTAGAAGTCTTGTTAAGTTGGTACAGAGAGCCGTTATTTCCTGATACTGCGTAGTATTTTGATGATGAAGAAGTAACTGAAGTACCTGTATTACCAGCCAGAGAAACCTGGTTTAGCGTTGTAGTTACAAGACCGCCGTTAAGAGGCATTACACCTGAAAATGCTGCTGTTCCTGCTGTAGGAAAAGCGTCTACACTTCGTGCACCGGCAATGTATAGCACTCCGCTGTCAAACCTTACGCTGCTTACATCGGTATTTGGTAATATTGCCTGAACCATAAGCGTAGGGGCATTAGGATTCGAAATATTAATAACATCAATAGCTCCACCATAAGCTTCACCTTCGATATTGTAAGACACATACGCATATGTACCATTAATAGCTACGTGAGTAGCCTTAAGTGTCCTTCCATTATAAGAAGGTGGTGCAACTTCAGCAACAAGTGTTAACGGAAGTGTACCGGCAACCTGCTCTGTCCTGTCTGAGCTTGAGCTGTCGTCTCTCATAGAAAGCACACCCACATTATCAAAGCTAATACGCTGGTTAAGAGCCGATGCATCACTATCCAATACAATATCATTACCCTGTACATCATCATCGTTGTTACAAGATGCCATCATAAAAATAGCTGCTAATGCTGTAAATCTTAGTAAATTAAGTTTCATATAATAATAAAAAATTTAGTTGCTTAAATATATTAATTTAGTGCCAGTTCAAAAAGACATTTAACTTCTTCTTTGCAGGCTCCCTTAGAAAATAAAAGGACGTTTATGCTCACCGAATAAAAAATCTTATTTTCCATGATTATTCCGTTTTGATGAGACAAATATAGAAAGGGAAAATTGACTGAAACAAAATTTGAGGTAAAGCACAAATTATGTGCGGTAAATAGGCTTATCTTTGCAAAAAATCATACAAAATGATACTACAGGACACGATAGTTGCACTTGCCACCCCTTCAGGATCAGGCGCTATCGCAATCATAAGGATATCGGGGAACGATGCCATTGCAATAGCTTCAAAGGTTTTTGTATCAGTTAGCGGTAAGGACATTACCCGCCAAAAAACGCATACGCTACACCTGGGACACATTGTAGATGATAACAAAACTTATGACCAGGTATTATTGTCGCTCTTTAAGGGAACCAACTCTTACACCGGAGAAAACACCGTTGAGATATCGTGTCACGGATCTACATACATACAGCAACAGATTATTCAGCTTTTATTACGCAAAGGCTGCCGTATGGCTAATGCCGGTGAATTTACCCTGCGTGCTTTTCTTAATGCCAAACTTGATCTTTCGCAGGCAGAGGCAGTCGCCGATTTGATAGCTTCTGATAATGAGGCTTCTCACCAAATTGCAATGCAGCAGATGCGTGGTGGCTTCTCAAACGAAATTGCCAAATTACGCGAAGAATTGCTGAATTTTGCATCACTGATAGAGCTTGAACTTGATTTCGCTGAAGAAGATGTCGAATTTGCCGACCGCTCACAATTCACCGAACTTTTGGAACGCATTGTATTTGTACTTAAAAGACTTATAGATTCCTTTGCTGTAGGCAACGTTATAAAGAATGGTATACCGGTTGCTATCGTGGGCGAACCTAATGTTGGCAAGTCAACTCTGCTTAATGCTTTACTCAATGAAGAAAGAGCTATAGTATCTGATATTGCAGGAACTACACGCGACACAATTGAAGACGAATTAATCATTAATGGCATAGGATTCAGGTTTATTGACACAGCAGGTATCCGCGAAACGCAAGATGTAATAGAGAGTATTGGCATCAAAAAAACATTCGAGAAAATAGAACAGGCACAAGTGGTTGTCTACCTAGTTGATGGCTATCAGCTGATTGATAATTCAGAATTAAGTCGCCTTAAAATCGAAGTAGAAAAAGTAAAAAACCAGTTTCCTCTAAAACCTATTGTTGTTATAGGTAATAAAGCTGACAAGCTTACTGCTGAACAAAAAGCCATTATATCATCTGTTATACCGGAATTACTGTTGATTTCAGCTAAAGAGAATATTGGCGTTGAGGAACTGAAAGACAAATTACTTTCATTTGTTAATACAGGTGCTCTACGTAATAATGAAACGATTGTAACTAACACCCGCCACTACGATTCATTGATTAAAGCCCTTGAAGAAATACAAAAAGTACAATTTGGCCTGCAATCAGGTATCCCTGCCGACCTTATGGCTATTGATATACGCCAGGCTTTATATTTCTTTGGGGAAATCACTGGCCAGGTCACAAATGACGAACTGTTGGGAAATATTTTTGCTAATTTCTGTATCGGTAAATAGCAGGTATAATCACATCCTAAGAATTATAAATTCACTACGCCTGTTTAGTTGGTGTTTTGCTTCGGTACAAGGAACCCCATTTGAACACTCGTTTATTAACTGGGTTTCGCCATAACCTATAGCACTTTCGATTCTTTCGGGTGCAATGCCTTGGGATATAATATAATCCCTTGTCGATTTTGCCCTTTTATCTGACAACTGAAGGTTATAATTATCATTAGCCCTGGAATCGGTATGTGATTCTATTTTTATGACCATGTTTGGATATTCGTTCATAAGCATTACTACCTTATTTAGCTCAATAGCCGCATCATTACGTACTACAGATTTATTAAGGTCAAAGAAGATAATGTCTATTTTTATCTTAAGCAGCCCATTCTCTTTTATTATCAATGCAGGATCAATACCAAGAGGAACTATAGTCTCTCCTGAAACTTTATCAGTCAGCACCGGCTTGGTATTATCTTTAAAGCCTTCTTTAGAAGCAATCACAAAATAGTTAGTATCACAATCAATTGGCACTGTAAATTCATAGTTGCCATTTATTTTCGAAACAGTTTCATCAATTTTAATTCCGTCAGTATTAGTAAGGGCAACGCTTGCCCCGGAAATCCTTTCTCCTGTAATTTCATTGGATACGGTTCCTTTAATGACCTGTTTACACACTATTGGGGTTCTTTCAAAAGAATAAATGTCATCATCTCCTTTACCCGTTTTACGGTTAGAGCACACAAAGCCTTTGTTGGTTTCTTCTATCACGATATATCCAAAATCATCCATATTGCTGTTAAGCGGCACGCCAAGGTTTACAGGAGTACTGTACACACTATCTTTAACCACGCTTTCAAACACATCAAGGCCTCCAAGGCCTAAATGCCCGTCTGTTGTAAAATACAAGGCTTTCTCAGTTACATAGGGAAACATTTCCCTGCCTGTAGTGTTTATAGTTTCACCAAGATTCCTGGGCTGAGAGAACTTATTATCTCCCTCTATATCAACTACGAATATGTCAGTCGCCCCTATAGTCCCGGGCATGTCTGACACAAAATAAAGCTTCTTGCCATCAGGGCTCACTGTTGGTTGCCCAACAGAATATCCATCACTGTTAAACGAAACTTCTTTTACGTTTTCCCACTTTACCTTTCCTTTATCTTTGGCAGCAGCTGTAGCCATGTATAGCTTCAGGTTATTAACTCCTTTTCCATCCCTTTTTAGTTTACCATTGTAATTATTTCGGGTGAAATAGATAGTATTGCCATCGGGTGAAAACGCTACACAGGCTTCGTGGTATTTAGTCGTTATTTCTTTTGCAAACCGCTCTTTATACGTAACATCTGTTTGAGCAGGATTTATATCGCCTAACTGAAGATTGAGGAAAGGCTGGTCGTTCCATCCATAATTTTCAGTCTTGAAATAAGAAGAATCTATAGTTGTAGAATATACCAGCTGCCCTTTGTAGTACATAGGGCCAAAATCGGAATATGCTGAATTTATCTCAAGATTCTGAAGCGTAAATTGTGAAGGCAGGTTTCTGATGTCGTCCAGTGTAATTTCTTTCTGGGAAAAGTTCTTAGCCCGCGCATCAGATATTTTGAGTTTTTCAGCAAAGTTTTTCATCCATTTTTTTGCCAGGTCATAATTTTCAGTGCCTTCGAGTGTCTGGGCATACCTGAACATATATTCAGCAGGCACCTCATCCGGATATTGTGATATAAACTTCCCATACCATTTATTGGCTTCCTGCATGTTTGTATTAAAGTAATAGCAATCTCCCACCCTTTGCAACGTTTCTTTGGAAATGTCGCCATTTTTAATTGCAGCCTCATAAGCTTTTGCCGCTTCTATATACCACATTTTATCAAACAGGGCATCAGCCTGTTTATTGCCTGTTTGTGCATATCCAAAAGATATTGTCAAAATAAGGAGTATAGTAAGTACTTTTCTCATGGCTCTTATATTTTAAAAGAATCTTGGCGACTTTAATCCTTTATCTTTAGATTTTAACTCAAACCTTAGCATAATCTCATGACTTCCGTATGTAAAACTCTGAAGCTCGGTGGTTGTATAATCAAATGCATACCCTATAAGCAGTTGTGGCACTATCTGAAAACTTGCCAGTGCACTAAAAGAATCGCCTGTACGATACGATGCCCCAAGGGTAAATTTTTCATTGAATAAGAAATTTGCCGAAATATCAGCTGTTACAGGTGCTCCTGAAACCGCCTTAACCAAAAAAGCGGGTTTGAATTTTACATTATACGAAAGGTCAAAGACCATCCCACCTATGATGTAAAAATGCATACGTTCATCGGCAAGTCCTTCCTGGACACCGTCATATCGTTTATCAACCAGAAAATTCGGTACAGAAAAACCAATATAGTTCTTCTCACTATGCAAATACAACCCTGCACCAATGACCGGCAAAAAGCGGTTCCTTATATTTTCCTGATATTGAACATCAGGATTCTGATAACTTCCTTTGGACCAGTCAATATTAAGTATCCTGCCCCCTGCTTTAAGTCCAAAGGATAGTTTATGTGTTTCAGAAGCTTTTATAGTATACGAAAAGTTACCATCAATATATTGCTCTTCTGATGGTCCTATTTCATCATTAACTACCGATATGCCAAGTCCTACGTTCTTGCCTATTGGGGAATCAATAGTCAGCGACTGGGTATTGGGAGCTCCTTCAAGTCCTACCCATTGTGTCCTGTAGATGCCTGTTATGGTAAGATGCCCCATAGAACCGGCATAGGCCGAATTGACACTGAGTGTATTATACATATACTGAGTGTATTGAGGATCCTGCTGTCCAAAAACAAAATTTATGGACAACAGTATGAATATGGCGGTAATTTGTTTGATTCTCCTGGTCATTGTTCAAATGGTGTTAGTTCAATTACCTTACTTATCGTTTAATATAAAGCCATCCCGATGTCTTATCAGATCCGTCGCCCAAATCCAGTATGTAGAAATATGTTCCTACCGGCAGTGTTTTTTCAGGCCCGTCAGATGTTCCGTCCCATGTGTTGTCATAGGCTTTCCTACTGTATACCTTATCGCCCCAGCGATTAAATATTTCAAGCACATTATTAGGGTACAAGGAGATACAATCTATATGGAAAGTATCATTATCTCCATCATCATTTGGAGAGAATTCGTTATAGATCTTAAGGCATTTAGGCTGTACTTCGGCACTATCACTATCATTGGCAGAATTGGTGTCAATCTGGTCAAGGTTTGTAAGCGTTGCTGTATTCAGGTAATCATTCTTATCAACAACTTTAACCGTTACCGTCATACTCTCCTGACTGCCGGAGCTAATTGACGATATTTCCCATAAACCGCTACCTGAATCATAGCTGCCGGATGTTACCACTAATGAAATGAATTCATAACCGGTTGGCAGGATATCCATGACTTCAACATTGGTAGCAGCAGTAGTGCCCAGATTACTAGCTGTAATAGTAAACACTACATTGTCATCCATTACCGGCTTTGAAACATCGACATCTTTAGTGATGGCAATATCTGTGCTTTGTACCTGTATGGTGACTGAATCCTCATCGTCTTCACTTTGGTCATCGTTATTTGGTGTACTATCAGGATCATGAAGATCAGATGCCGTTACCTGGGCAATGTTGAGATAATTGCCTGTTGGCAATACAGTAGCTGTTACTAGTAATGTTTGTGCGTTACCATTACCTATTGTTCCAATATTCCATAATCCTGTAGAAGGGTTATAGGTTCCCGAAGTAGTGCTTGATATTACATAAGCATATCCAGAAGGCAGTAAATCTATTGCCTGCACTCCTGTTGCAACCTGAGGTCCATCATTCGCTACCGTTATCTCAAAAGTTACCTGTTCGCCTTCTACCGGTACAGTATTATTAACTGTTTTGATTAACGAAAGGTCAGCCGACTGGATAATAGGCACTACTGTTGCGCTGGCCTGGTCATCCTCGGTAGGTATATTGTTACCCGGTGTACTATCAGGGTCAAAAATGGCGCTTGAAGTTACTTCAGCGATATTGACATAATCACCATTGCCTAGTACAATAGCATTGATGAGCAGGGTTTCTGAAGCTTCATTTACAATTGTTCCCACCTGCCATATTCCTGTTCCGTTATTATAAACACCTACTGTAGAACTTGCCAATACATAGAGATAACCCGTAGGCAGTATATCCGTTACCTGAACACCTAATGCTGTTTGAGGACCATTATTGGTCACAATTATTTCAAAAGTTACCTGAGCTCCCACTACAGGTGTTGGATTATTTACTGTTTTTGTCAATGATACGTCAGCTACAGCGGGAACAGGAATGGTAGCTACAGAAGCATAATCATCTTCGGTAGTAATTCCGTTATCCGGTGTACTGTCAGGATCTGTTAGACTGCTTGCAGTGACTTCTGCTACATTAAGATAGTCGCCTGTAGGTAACACTATGGCGTTTACCAACAATGTTTCAGAAATTCCATCAGCAAGGCTGCTTATTGTCCATACCCCCGTGCTATTATTATACACACCTGAAGTGGTGGTCGCAAGCACATACGCATAACCAGCCGGCAGCAGATCGGTTAACTGAACTCCTGCTGTATCCTGCGGCCCATTGTTTGTTACAATTATTTCAAAAGTTACCGAAGAGCCTACAAGCGGTGTTGGGTTATTTACTGTTTTGGTTATGGATAAATCGGCACTAGGGACAATAGGCACTACTGCAATACTTGCATAATCATCTTCGGTTGTGGCTCCGTTATCCGGTGTACTGTCAGGATCCGACTGATTAAGAGCAATAACCTCAACCTCGTTCAGGTATTCATCAACGGTTCCTGTAGGACTGTTTACTATTACATTTACTATTAAAGTTTCTGTTCCTCCCGGAAGTACTATACCAACATTCCATTCACCTGTAGCCTCATCATATGCTCCTGAGGTGGCATTGTAAAACTCAAAATCATACCCTGATGGCAGCAGATCCCTTAATACAACTCCACCAGCCGCGCCGGGGCCTGAATTTGAAACTGTAACGACAAAAGATATGTGTGTTCCTGCCAAAGGAGTCAGCTGATTGTTCAAAACTTCTTTAGTAACTGACAAATCAGCTATATCAAGCATAGGAGAGAGTAAAACATTGTCTTCATCGTCTTCACCAGCAATATTATTATTAGGGGTACTGTTAGGGTCTATCCTGTTGCTTTCAAAAATCTCAGCTATATTCAGGTAATTACCTCCCGGAAGTACTTTTACAGTCATTAATAAAGTTTCTGTAGCATCGTTCAGAATAGTACCTATGTTCCATATACCGCTATTCTGGTTATAGGTTCCCGCCGTAGAACTGAATACCAAATATTCATATCCGCTCGGCAGCAAATCAAGAACCTTAACCCCTGCCGCATCCTGAGGGCCATTATTGGTTACTGTTACCTGAAAAGTAATAGTTGAACCAAAAATTGGATTCAGGTTACCGCCAACAACTGTTTTTTGCAAAGAAAGGTCAGCCATAAGAGGAATCGGCAATTGGGTTACTGTTGCGAAGTCATCTTCTGAAGTAACTGCATTATTTGGTGTGGAATCAGGGTCAGGAAGGCTGCTTGCTGTTATTTGGGCAGTATTAGTATGACTCCCTGCAGCATTTACCGCTGCTGTCACGATAAGTGTTTCAGAATCACTATTAAATAATGTTCCTATATTCCAAACTCCAGTTGTGCTGTTATAATTCCCTGCTGTAGCATTATGTATTACATACGTATATCCTGTGGGAAGCAAATCGGTAACCTGAACCCCCGATGCAGTCTGTGGCCCGGCATTTGTAACCACTATTTCAAAAGAAACCTGAGAATCTACAAGTGGTGTAAGGTCGCCGCCAATAACCGTTTTAGTTAATGAAAGGTCGGCTACTTGTGTTATAGGAACAACAGTGGCGCTTGCCTGGTCGTCTTCAGTAGCAATATTGTTAGCAGGAGTACTATCTAAATCTGGAAGGCTGCTTGCACTTACCTGAGCAATATTCACATAATTACCCGTAACATTTACGGTTGCGTTAATCAATAATGTTTCAGATGCACCATTTGCCAAACTGCCTATGTTCCATAATCCGTTAGTAGCATTGTAAGTTCCCGCAGTTGAGCTTGCCAGTATATAAGTATATCCGGAAGGAAGCAGGTCTGTTACCTGAACACCTGTCGTAACCTGTGGCCCGTTATTAGTTATGATCACTTCAAAAGTAACCGATGCTCCTACTAATGGTGTGGCATTATTTACTGTTTTGGTAAGCGACAGGTCAGCCGATACTGGAATAGGAGTAGTTATAACACTGGCATAATCGTCTTCTGTTGTTATGCCATTATTTACCGTACTATCAGGATCTGGCAGGCTGCTTGCAGTAATTTCGGCAACGTTAAGATAGTTTCCTGCAGCATTTACTATTGCCGTTACCTGCAATGAATGTGAAGCACCGCTTGCAATCACACTTCCTATGCTCCATAGGCCGGTTACTCCATTATAAACCCCTTCTGTAGCATTGTACGATACAAAAGTATATCCTGAAGGAAGCAGATCGCTTATTTGAATATTATTTACTGATTGAGGGCCCGCATTACTTACTGTAACTTCAAATATTACCTGATTACCTACCAACGGTGAACTGTTACCTCCAACAATGGTTTTTGCCAATGATAGATCGGCCATAGGAACAACCGGAATGGTTATAGCAGAAGCATAATCATCCTCAGTAGTAATACCATTATTTGGTGTACTGTCAGGATCGGGCAAATTGCTTGCTGACACTTCAGCTATATTGAGATAATTTCCGGTAGGCAATACGGTTCCATTAATTAACATGGTTTCTGAAAACCCGTTTGCAAGATTACCCACAACCCATACTCCTGTGGCACTATTATAAATTCCTGCAGTAGTACTGGCAAGAACATAAGTATAACCAGAAGGCAGCTGATCAGTTACCTGAACTCCTGTTGCTGTCTGAGGGCCATTGTTAGTTATAACAACCTCAAAAGTGACCGGCGCACCTACTGCCGGTGTTGCATTATTTACTGTTTTAGTAAGTGACAGATCGGCTGAAACAGCTATTGGAACAGTTCCAATACTTGCATAATCGTCTTCGGTTGTTACAGCATTAGCCGGTGTACTATCAGGGTCAGCAATATTGCTTGCGGTTATTTCGGCGATATTGAGATAAGCACCTGTGCCATTAACAACTACTGTTATCTGTAAGGTTTCAGATGTTCCTGAAGCAATAGCACTGCTTAAATCCCAAACACCAGTTGCCTCATTATAAGCGCCTACTGTAGCAGTATAGGATACAAAAGTATAACCTGCAGGCAGCTGATCTGTAATGAGAACACCTGTTGTCGGCTGAGGGCCTGCATTGCTAACTGTTACATTAAATATTAGCTGGGTACCGACCAATGGTGTTGTATTTCCTCCCACAATGGTTTTAGTCAGAGACAAATCTGCTGCTGATGCCACAGGTACAGTTACAGCACTTGCATAATCATCCTCAGTTGTAACACCATTACCGGGAGTACTGTCAGGATCGGCAACATTGCTTGTGGTTACTTCGGCAATATTTAAATAGTTACCTGTTGGCAATACCGTACCATTAATAAGTAGTGACTCTGATGCTCCACTGGCAAGAGTGCCAACAGCCCATATCCCTGTCGCGCTATTGTATATTCCTTCGGTTGCACTGGCAAGCACATAACTATATCCTGATGGTAGCTGATCGGTCACCTGGACATTTGTAGCTCCCTGAGGCCCACTATTGGTTACAATTATTTCGAAGGTGACCGAAGAACCTATTAGTGGTGCAGCATTATTAACTGTTTTGGTTAAAGACAGGTCTGCCGAAATAGTTGTTGGGAATGTTATGGCACTTGCATAATCATCTTCTGTTATAACAGCATTATTTGGTGTACTATCAGGATCGGCAATATTACTCGACGTTATTTCTGCTGTATTAAGATAAGGACCTGCTGCATTTACAACCACAGTTATCTGAAGGGTTTCAGATGTTCCGGAAGGGATGGTACCACTAACATCCCAAACACCCGTGCCCGTGTTATAAGCACCTTTTGTAGCAGTATACGATACGAATGTATAACCCGCAGGAAGAATATCTGTAATCAATACTCCCGTTGCAGTTTGAGGGCCTGCATTGCTAACTGTCACATTAAATATTATCTGCGTTCCTACCAACGGATTCGTGATACCACCAACAATTGTTTTTGATAATGAAAGATCTGCCGCTGCAGCGACTGGAACAGTTATGGCACTGGCGTAATCATCTTCTGTTGTTATCCCGTTGTTTACAGTACTATCAGGATCCGGCTGGTTACTTGCTGTAACCTCAGCCACGTTTTGGTAATTTCCTGTAGGAAGCACAGTGCCGTTAATAAGCAATGTTTCAGAGGCTCCACTTGCTAAAGCACCTATAATCCAGACACCCGTGGCACTATTATAAATTCCTGCGGTCGAACTTGCAATCACAAAAGCATAGCCTGAAGGCAATTGGTCTGTTATTTCAACACCAGTTGCACCCTGAGGGCCATTATTAGTTATGATAAGCTCAAATGTAACCCCTGTTCCAACTAATGGCGTAGGATTGTTTACTATTTTGGTTAGCGATAAATCTGCTGCAATTGCTACAGGAGTGGTAATAGCACTGGCATAATCGTCTTCTGTGGGATTAGCATTACCCGGAGTACTATCAGGGTCAGGCAGGCTGCTCGTTGTAATCTCAGCAATATTCAGATAATTACCTGAAGAAAGAACCGAAGCATTGATTAATAATGTTTCAGAAGCTCCACTGGCAATAGTGCCAACCAACCATATGCCTGTACTGTTACTATAAACTCCTGTTGTAGTGGTGGCAACAATATAAGAATATCCCGAAGGCAGTTGATCAGTGACCTGAATGCCTGTAGCATCCTGAGGACCATTATTTGTCACCACTACCGTGAAAACAATGCCTGAACCTACTAATGGCGTAGGATTACCTACCGTTTTAGTTATCGAAAGGTCAGCTGAAATCTGAACAGGCACGGCTGTAACACTTGCATAATCGTCTTCGGTTATCACACCATTGTTTACTGTACTGTCAGGGTCAGAAAGACTGCTGGCAATAACCTCAGCTACATTCTGGTAGTTCCCTGATGCATTAACAGTTGCGGTTACTATCAGGGTTTCAGCATCTCCATTGGCTAATGAGCCAACATTCCATACCCCTGTACCGCTATTATATGTACCGGATGTAGCGCTAAATATATTATAGGTATATCCTGTTGGAAGCAGATCAGTAACCTGAACACCTGTTACATTATTAGGCCCCGAGTTGCTCATCACAATTTCGAAAGAAATCTGGCTGCCTACAAGTGGTGTTGTGTTTCCTCCTACTATTGTTTTTGTTAATGATAAATCCGCTGATAAGGCTGTCGGAACTGTGATTGCAGTAGCATAGTCATCTTCAAGAATAGCGCCGTTATTTACGGTACTGTCTGTATCAGGAAGGCTACTGGCTGTAACCTCGGCTGTATTTATATATGAGCCTGTTGGGTTTACAGTAGCTGTTACCTGTAAGGTATATGATGCTCCTGAAGCGATAGTCCCTACTGTCCATAAACCTGTGACAGCATTGTAACTACCTAAAGTAGAACTATACGACACAAACGTATAACCCGCAGGCAGCAAATCGGTTACTGTTACTCCCGAAGTGCTTTGCGGACCCGCATTGCTCACTGTTACCGAGAAAGTAACCAGAGTTCCAACTACAGGTATAGGATTATTCACAGTTTTAGTTAGTGATAAATCGGCAGCGGTACCTACAGGTACAGTTGTTACACTGGCATAATCATCTTCAGTAGTAACGCCATTATTTACTGTACTATCAGGATCAGGCTGGCTGCTTGTAGTAACTTCAGCAGTATTGATATATGGTCCTGTTGGGTTTACAGTAGCTGTTACCTGTAATATCTCTGAAGCCCCATTGGCCATAGCACCTACTGTCCATACCCCTGTTCCTGTAATATATCCGCCTTGCGTAGTTGTTGATGATACATAAGTATAACCGGTAGGCAATAAATCAGTCACAATTACACCTGTTGTATTATTTGGACCTGCATTCGTAACTGTTACTGTAAAAATCACCTGTGAGCCAACCAATGGTGTAGGGTTATTTACTGTTTTGGTCAATGATAAATCTGATGCTAAAGCCGTTGGGGTTGTGATTGCTGTAGCGTAGTCATCTTCAGTAATTATAGCATTGTTCGGGGTTGAGTCAGGATCTGTTTGGCTACTTGCTGTAACCTCAGCTATGTTAGTGTAATTACCTGTGGCATTTACAGTAGCTGTTATCTGTAATGTTTCAGATCTCAAATCCGGTAATTGAGTTATAGTCCAAACTCCCGAAGAAGGATTATAGGTACCCTCTGTCGCACTATATGAAACATAAGTATAGCCAGATGGCAATAAATCAGTTATTGCAACTCCTGTAGCATTAAATGGACCTTCATTACTTATTGTAATTGTAAATGTTACTTGTGTCCCGACTAAAGGATTTGTGTTGTTTACAGTTTTGGTTATAGATAGATCCGCATTAGTATCAATAGGTACCTGAGCGCTTACTGCAGTCAAAGCAGCAGCATAATCATCTTCGGTTGTTACTCCGTTATTTGGTGTCGAATCAGGATCCGATTGATTACTAGCTGTTATTTCAGCAGTATTAGTGTATGTCCCAACTGCATTTGCTGTAACGATAATTTGCAGCGTTTCAGATTGTCCATTTGAAAGATTACCAACTGTCCATAACCCCGTAGTATTATTATATGTTCCCGTTGATACTGTATAGCTTTCAAAAGTATAAATAGATGCTAATAAGTCTGTCACTACAACCCCTGTTGTATTTTGAGGACCATAGTTTGTTACTATAATTTCAAAGATAGCCTGATCTCCAATTGTTAAAGTTGAATCATTTACTGTTTTGGTTAATGACAGATCTGCCGAAGTACCAATTGGAATAGTCGCAGTTGCCGCGTAATCATCTTCTGTCGTAACGCCATTGTTTACAATACTATCAGGATCAGGTAAACTGCTTGCCGTTACTTGTGCAGAATTTAGATAAACTCCGGAAGCATTAACTGTTGCTGTTACCTGCAATATCTCTGAAGCTCCATTGGCTATACTGCCTACATTCCAAACTCCAGTACCGGCCACATAGCCTCCTTGAGTAGTTGTTGATGAAACATAAGTATAGCCAGTCGGAAGTAAATCAGTTACCGTAACACCCGTTGTATTATTTGGCCCTGCATTAGTAACCGTTATCGTAAAAGTAACTTGGCTACCAACCAGTGGCGTAGCATTATTTACAGTTTTAGTTAATGACAAGTCTGCTACTAATGGCGTTGGTGTTGTGATTGCACTCGCATAATCATCTTCCGTTGTCACTCCGTTATTTACAGTACTGTCAGGATCCGGTTGGCTGCTGTCGGTAATTTCGGCAATATTGTTATAATCACCGGTGGCATTTACCGTAGCGGTAATTTGTAAAGCCTCCGAATCTCCACTTTGCATCGTGTTTATAAACCATAAACCTGAAAAAGGATCATAAAGGCCTGTAGTAGCGCTATATGAAACAAACGTATACCCTGTAGGAAGAAAATCGGCAACAATTACGTTTGTGGTATCGGCCGGGCCTGCATTGTTAATGGCAATAGTAAAAGTAACATTTGTACCTACTACCGGTGTTGGGTTATCAACGATTTTGCCAATTGCTAAATCTGCTGAAAGATTAAGTGGTATCGGAAGTGTCGCTGCCTCAGCATAATCATCCTCAGTCGTAACGCCATTTCCCGGCGTTGAGTCAGGGTCAGGTTGGCTACTGGTAACAATTTCCGCAATATTAGTATAATCTCCAGTAGCATTTACTGTAGCAGTAATCTGCAAAGCATGGAAATTTCCTGCCTGCATAGCACCTACAATCCATGAGCCCGAAGGAGCATCATAAATACCCGCAGTTGTGCTATAAGAAACATAAGTATAGCCTGAAGGAAGCAGGTCGGCAACAATTATACCCGACGCATCGCTTGGACCTGCATTAGCTATAGCAATGGTAAAAGTTACATTTGTGCCTACTACAGGAGTTGGATTGTCTACAATTTTATCAATTTGTAAATCTGCTGTAATATCAACCGGAACCGGGGCCGTCACGGCTTCAGCATAATCATCTTCTGTTGTAACGCCATTATTTACAGTACTGTCTGTATCGGGTAAACTGCTTGCTGTGACCTGTGCAGTATTTAAATAAATACCACTTGCGTTAACTATTGCTGTTATTTGCAGTATCTCCGAAGCGCCATTGACCATAGCACCAACAGTCCACACGCCCGTACCGGAAACATATCCGCCTTGAGTTGCTGTAGATGAGACAAACGTATATCCTGTAGGAAGCTGGTCGGTTACTGTAACACCTGTTGTATTATTCGGACCCGAATTGGATACAGTTACTGTAAAAATAACCTGGCTTCCAACAAGTGGTGTAGTATTATTTACTGTTTTTGTTAATGATAAATCAGCAGCTAAGGCCGTCGGTGTTATATTTATACTGCTGTAGTCATCCTCAGTAATAACACCATTCCCAGGTGAACTATCGGGATCGGCAAGATTACTTGCAATTACTTCTGCAATATTCTGATATATACCTGTAGCATTTACAGTTGCTGTGATAATCAACGTTTCTGAATCACCATCAGCTAATGTGCCAATATTCCAAACGCCGGTAGCACTGTTATAAGTACCTGCCGTAGCGCTAAATATAACATAAGTATATCCCGTAGGGAGCAAATCAGTTACTAGTACTCCCGTTGCATTCTGGGGACCTGAATTGGTTACCACAATCTCAAATGAGACCTGGCTGCCTATTAGTGGCGATGTATTTCCGCCAACTATGGTTTTTAGTATGGATAAATCGGCAGATAATGCTACCGGTGTTGTAGACACGCTGGCATAGTCATCTTCTGTAGTAACGTTATTGCCCGGTGTACTATCATTATCCGGTTGGTCGCTGGTTTGTACCTGTGCGACGTTCGTGTAATCACCTGTGGGCAATACGATTACATCTACCAACAACGATTCAAGGTCGCCACTTGCTATACCTCCTATTGTCCATATACCGGTAATCTCATCATATACTCCTTTGGAAGAACTAAACGATACATAATCATAACCTGTAGGCAAAAGGTCCTGAACCGAAACTCCGGTAGCATCCTCGGTACCACTATTAGATATAACAACTTCAAAGGTTATTTGTGAGCCTACAAGTGGCGTTACATTATTTGCAACAACAGTTTTTGTCAAATATAAATCTGCTGGCGGCGGAACAGCAGTGATTACGGCATTGTCTTCATCGTCCTCGCTTTGGTCACCATCATCATTATTTGGTGTACTGTCATCATCAACCTGATCCATAGCTATAACCTGGGCTATATTCAGATAGCTTCCTGTTTGGTTTACTGTGGCATTAAAGGTAAGGTTTAAAGTAGCTCCATTGAGTACCGTAAGCCCTGACCATGTTATTGACTGATCGCCAATATTATAAACTCCACCATTACTTACAGATCCAGGTACTAATGTAAAACCTGCCGGGATCATATTTTTTATCGCTACCCCCGTAGCATCTACGCTTCCGCCAAGGGCAGGATTATTAAACACACTAACAGTTAATGCTATTACATCACCATAATTGGCCGTTGTTGGCGTTACCAAATTGGTAAGCTCTAAATCGGCAAGTGAAAGTATTTGTACGCTGACCACGTCTGATGCGGTACTACAAATACCATTGCTTATCTGCCATTGGAAAACATAAGTTCCCGCTGCTGTACCCGAAACCTGAGTTGTGGGCGAATTAACATTTACAAATGAGGCAGTTGTTGGTCCAGATAGCTGTGTCCAGGTACCAACACCTACTGTAGGTGCTGTTGCAGCCATTACTACAGGTGTAAATTGCGCGATTACCTGATTAGGCCCGGCATCGGCAGTGACAGGCTGTTGTACTATTACTACCTGCATGGTATCAAAAGATGAACAGCCATCATTATTTTGTGTTGTTGCTGTCCATGTAAATTCATAAGTACCGGTTACAAGGCCAAATACTGTTGTATTAGGTGCATTTGGCGATGCAATGTTCGCTGTATTAGGCCCTGATGTTTGTGTCCAGGTGCCTAAACCTTCTGTCAGAGGCACTGCAGCAAGATTGGTCTGTGTCGCAGCACATAATTGCTGGTCAGGCCCTGCGGCGGCTTGTGTTGGAGGTAAAGCGTTGAAGGTTATCGAAACCGTATCTGTTGATGGCTGACACAGAGAAGGATTTGTAAATGGCCCATTGGTAACCGTCCATAGTAAAGTATAGGTCCCTAAAGTTGTAACATTAGATAAGGTAGTCTGTGGATTATTCGGATTGTCAATTACCGCTGCACCAACCGAAGGGTCGCCTCCCGGAGCAAATGTCCAGGTTCCTAAACCTGCTATCGGTGCAATAGCATTAGTCTGATAGGTTTGCTGACATGCAACAGTATCATCAGAGCCCGCATTCGCAGTACTTGGCGCCTGATACATGGTAATGCGTACAATATCAGACAAATCCCTGCATGAAGTGTTTAGAAAAACCCATTCCAGCACATACAACCCCGGAATGGTCATATTGGTTACTGTCGTCACAGGAGATGTAGGGGCTGTTATATTTGCAATGCTTCCCGTCGGCTGAAAGACAAATCGCCATAATCCTGAATCAACATCTACCGGTGGAGTATTTCCGGCCATAGTAACTGTGCCGGCAACATCTGATATACAAAGATTTTGGTCAGGACCAGCATTCGGGTCAGCACTTGAGCCATCAAACACCTCAACGTTTACGCTGTCTGCATTTCCCGCACAGGTACCACCTGAAGTAAAATTAAAAGCATCAAGAGTGTATGTGAATTCATAAGTATTTCCCGGCACTACGGTAGCATTAGCAACAAAACTGTTAGCCGGTGATTGCGTAATGACTACTCCGGTTGGGTTTCCGCTTGTTAATGCCCATGTCCCTTTAGAGTTAAAATTACCCGTTAACCTCACATTATCAACGTCACAATGCGTTTGGTCGCTCCCTGCGTCTGCAGCTGGTGAAACTTCAATAACTACATCGTCAAATGTCGCCGGGCATAAAAAATTTTCTTTACTGGCAATAGTCCATCTAAAAGTATATGTTCCGGTAATTAAATTTGTAATAGTTGTATTTGGATCCAGTGCATTTGTAATGACCGGCTGGTTTGGGGCACCGCTCAATAAAGACCATTCCCCTGTTTCAAAAAAGGCATCATAAGGACTTCCTGCCATTGCAGCTGTTGTAGCACCACATATATTTTGGTCAGGTCCTGCAATAGCTGTTGCCGGTGATATACCAACCCTTAAGCGCACATCATCAAAACCTGTAGAGCATGTTCCCGCTACTACAGTCCATCTAAATAAGTATCCTCCACTTAACGTAAATGTAAATGTAGCATTAGGATCATGTATGTCACTAATAGAGTACCCGCCTAATCCTGATACCTGTGTCCAGGTTCCTGCTCCACCACTAGGTAAAGTGGCAGCCATTATTACCTGGTTACCACAAACATCCTGATCGGGTCCTGCAATAACTGTAATTACAGTATCAGCTACAGTAACTTCTGCGGTGTCAGTTGTTGGATTACACGAACCAATGATTTTATTTATACTCCATGTAAATATGTAAGAACCGTTTGCGGGTATTGTAACTCCCGTATTTGGGTCGTTAATATCAATAAAAACAACTCCTGACGAAGGCATGGCAGACCATGTTCCCTGTTCCAATACTCCCGGGGTATTACCGCTAAGGGTTATGCTTGTTGTCCCTCCCGGATAACAGGCATCAGGCCCGGCATTTGCTAAAGAAGCCCCTGTAATAGCATTTGTAGATATTGAAACATCATCTGAAACTGGTGCGCTACAACCCGAAGAACTCGGGAAAGAATACGCTATAGTCCAGCGTAAAACATAAGTATCATTTGGCGAATCAAAGCCTGTAGCTGTAGCATTAGGGTCGTTTACATCAGAAAATACAACCGTTGGGGGCCCGGAAACCTGGCTCCAGGTACCAAATTCACCCGGATCGGGCACAGATGCTACCAAAACCACCTGAGAGTCTGCACATACGGATTGATCCGTTCCTGCATTTACAGCAGATAGTGTTGAAGAGGAAACATTTATGTTAACTGTGTCTATAGAATAAGCGCATGCTGAACCTCCACCTTTTGTTATATATTGAAAAACATAACTCCCTGAAACCAATCCCTGGGCAGTAGTGTTTTGAGAAAGCGGATCTACTATAACGGCTGTATTAGGACCACTCAATTGCGTCCAGTAATGTGAACCTGTAGGGGCTGTACCTACACCTGCCAGTGGTGCAGTGGTAAGGCCACAGGCAAGATTAACATCGGATCCTGCATTAGATGGTGTTGGCGAGCCTGATACAACAATAGTCATACTATCATAGCCATAGTCACAATCCAAAGGGAGTTCACCGGTTTCCGATATTAAAAATTGTAACACGTAAGTTCCTGGTTCAGTAAGACTGATGTTTAGGACAGTACCCACGTTTTGACCTGCTGTTGGAAACGGAGCTAATGGCGATGTAGCGGGTCCACTCAATATCCTGTAGCGGCTTATCCCTGTTCCGGTTGTTACAATAGGTATAGAAAAATCAGTCTCATTACAGGCACCAAAGAGATCATCTCCATTATTTACCGTAATTGTGCGGCTTGAGCCCCTGTATTCTACTATATAATCTTTGCTGAAAGTACAACCTGTATTATTGTTGGTTAACGCATACCTGAAGCGGTATGGATCTCCTGCGTCATTAATACCTGTCACAAGTGTAGAAGGACTGTTTGGCGATTGTATTGACCCTGGTGGCAATGTAGTCCCTCCTACCTGTGTCCACTGTACAGTCTCTCCGGCATAAAGCGGTGTTTGTGCTACCAGCGTAACCTGAGATATGGTTGGGTCACAAAAATAAATATTAACGTCTCCACCCGGAAGCGTAGTAATATCCTGTGTTGCTGCAGGCACAATAATACTAACAGTATCACTTCCCGAAACACATGGCCCTGTAACGGTCCATCTGAACACATAAGTACCCTGTATCAGGTCTGAAACATTGGTATTATTCTGATTCACATTAGCAATAGTAGGATTATTAGGTCCGCTTACAAAAGCCCATGTGCCGTTTTGCCCATTTAAGCCACAGCCTCCATAAGAACCATTAAGGTTAGTGTTTTGTGTTGTTGTATAACAGTTGCCGAGATTTATATCGCTACCTGCATAAATAGGCGTTGCACCTCCATAATTGGTAACTGTCATAGAGGATGACGATGTACAATTTTGTCCCGGAGCATAATCAGGCCCCTCAATAATCCAGTTAAGAGTAGTCGTGCCACAGCTTGTAGCAGGAAGCGTTAATGTTGTAACTGCCGAATTGGGAAAATTAATTACTACCCCAGCCGGATTTCCTCCACTAATTTCCCAATGGCCAACTTCTCCTGGATTCTGTGGCTCATTACCACTGGCAACAATAGATCCTGATGAATTAGGGCATGATGCAATATCCGGGCCGGCATTTGCAATAGTTATAGGATATACTACAACAGTTTTATCCTGAAACGCTACAACACCATCACCACACATAGCAGAATACCTAAATACATAGGTATTACCCCCTGTATATCCTGTTACTGTTGATGTGGGTGAAGTAGGTGAAGTTATAATTACTGATGGCCCTGAAATTTGTGTCCAATGCACCGTTCCAAGTATAGGCGAAGGACTATTACCATCCAGAAGCAAAGCATCATTTTCACATATAGACACATTGAGCACACCTGCATTAACAACACAATTTTGTGCACTCAGTATAAAAACATTACCAACTAAAAATGAAATGAGTAATAATGTCTTTACTATATTCTTGTAATTATCCTTATTGTAATGTTTTTTCATAAGCAGAAAAGATTAGTTCATTACACAAAACGGAAATCATTTACTGAACTACATGAACAGATAATTGTTAAGGTTTCAACTTCACCTCTACTTTTTCTAATTTACCCTGAAAAGTAAAAGGCACATCGTAGTCATGCGTTACAGGAGTACCAAAGTCTTCACCTACATCCAGTGTTTCGTCAGCAGAGAAACGGCTTGGAACTGTTTTCGGAATATCTCCTTCTGCTACCTTTTTGCCATCAACCAGCAGCGTAACCTTTGCCGCTTTACCGGCTCCGCCACCTGCATAATCAAATTTTGCTACTACGGTATGTTTACCAGCTGTTAATGCTGTTGGCGACTGTATGGTCCATTTATGTTCAGGATAATGAGAGAAGGCATACGAGAATTTAGGTTTTCCTTTTTGAAGCATTAATACCAAACCTGCAAAATAGCCTCCCTGTGTAATTATCACTCCTTCTTGTCCTGCTTTCACCTCTATTTCGGCAGTAATATCAAATGAGGTGTTTTTCATATTAGGCGCCATACCCTCAGTAATACGTGACGTACCTTCATGGAAAACATAGCTTGTCCTTCCTTTGTTCAGGTTAGGACGGTTTTCAGGGTTAACCCTGTCTATATAGCGGTCATCCAGCGGATATACATTATATTTTCTGGCTTCTTCATCAAATGCTTTTTGCATTTCTTTTAACTTCTCCGGGTTTTTAGCAGCAATATTATCGGTCTGGCTAAAATCTTTGGTAAGGTCATACAATTCCCATTTATAGTCTGTTTCAGGATTTTCTGATGGAATCGGGTGCCCTTGCCACGGCAGGTTTCTTGGTGTAGTACTTGCCAGCCACCCATCTTTGTATATTGCCCTGTTGGCAATGATTTCATAGTATTGGGTAGTATGGGTTTCGGGAGCTTTTGCATTATCAAAAGAATACATAAGGCTTTTTCCCGCCATAGGCTGTTGGTCAAAGCCATCTACCTTTTTCGGCTGAGGTATCTTAGCCGCTTCAAGGATAGTAGGCACAATATCGGTAATATGCGCATACTGGCTACGCACCTGCCCTGTTTGTTTAATGCCTTTAGGCCACGAGATAACCATTCCTGTCCTTGTACCTCCTAAATGTGAAGCTATTTTTTTATCCCATTGGTATGGTGTGTTCATAGCATGGGCCCAGCTGTGCGAATAATGCTCTGCCATCCATGGGCCTCCAAAATCGTCCAGATTTTTCAGCATGAATTCTTCAGTATCTACCTCACCATTTACCATAATACCTATCTCGCTTGTAAGTCCTTGTCCTGTAGGATCTTCGGCGCTGGCACCATTATCACCCATAATAAAAATCACAAGTGTGTTGTCTTTTTCCCCCAGCTTTTCTATAGATTCGAGGATCCTCCCTATCTGGTAATCACAAAATGCAAGTTGAGCAGCATACACTTCCATTTCCCTTGCAACGACTTTTTTCATGCCGGGGCTAAGGGCATCCCATTTCTGGTAGTCTTTAGGCGTGGGTGCCAGTTTAGCATCTGCTGGGATAACACCCATCTCTTTTTGTTTCTTATAAGTCATTTCGCGCTGCTTGTCAAAGCCGTAGTCAAATTTGCCTTTAAACTTCTCAATCCACTCCTTAGGTGCCTGGTGCGGAGCATGAGCTGTTCCCGGAGTATAATAGGCAAAGAATGGTTTTTTTGGAGAAACCGACTTTTGCATTTCGATCCAGCGGATGGCATGATTGGCCAAATCCTCATCAAGGATATAATCTTTGTTTAACTTGCCATCTACAATATACGGGTCCAGTGGCTTGGTGTTTTCCATCAATGCCGGCCTGAACTGGTTGGCATCGGCACCTAAGAAGCCATAGAAATATTCAAAGCCCAAACCTGTTGGCCATAGGTTAAAAGGCCCGGCCGGAGACGATTGCCAGTCGGGCACATTGTGGTTCTTACCAAACCATGAAGTGCCATAACCGTTGTCGGTCAGTATTTTACCTACGGTAGCCACACTGCGTGGCACTAAGCTGTTATAACCAGGGAATGGTGTCGAAAACTCCATAATAATACCTGTTGCCGCAGTATGGTGGTTTCTGCCTGTTATAAGGGCTGCCCTTGACGGCGAACACACCGCCGTAGTATGGAAACGGTTATATTTCAGGCCATTTTTTGCAAGCTTGTCAAAATTAGGTGTTGGAACAGGTCCCCCGAAAGTAGAAGTCGCTCCAAAACCAACGTCATCAATTAAAATTAAAAGTACATTGGGCGCTCCTTCAGGCGCGCTCACTTCTACCGGCCAAGCAATAGCATCAGATCCCTTAATACTAGGTGCTATTTTACCTGTTTTTTGAAATGCTTCAATTGGCAGGACACTTCTATCCGGCCAATTTTGAGGCGGTTTTTCCTGGGCATTCATTAAACAAAATGAAAACACGGTAATTAATCCTCCTAATACGTAATTATTTTTCATGAGTAATTGGTTTATATAGAATCTCTTACTATCAAAGTAAGTGAGTATTCTCCAAAGCCAATTAAAATAATTGAGTTATGATGTTGCAAATTAGAATATGCAACGCTTTTTAAGAAACTTTAACAATTTTAATAGATACTAGAATTATTAAAGAATAAGTAATGGAAAATAAAATTGAATGGCCTACATTAATTTAATCTACATACAGGCATATTGCAATAGTATGTTTTACTCTGCAAATCATATTTAAAAACAGTAGTGCAAAAGATTAAACAAAGTATAATTAAGAATCTTATGGATATAATTCTTAATTCTTTGTCTCTATATTGTATGCTAAAGCTTTATAAACAAAGGAAAGTTACTTTCTGCATCGGTAAATAACAGGGGCAAAACAGCACAAACAAAATCAGTTAAATTTCTATAAACCAGCAATTTAACTGGTTTTTCATTTTTAGCCATTTATCTTTATTTGGTGATATTTGGTAAAAGTTTGTACCTCCATTGTACCTCATTTTTAAATCTGTCTATCAAACTGGTTTTAAGTCGAAAACATGGCATACGGAGACACACTTAGACACTAAAGGTAAACCATATTCAATGTATTTTTATTGTAGTAAAATCCGGGCAATTCATTTAACTAATAAAAATCCTGTTTTTTCTAGTGTTTTTATTTATCTACTACTTAAAATTATTCTTGTTACAAGTAAACAGGCCTGTTTTTAAAATAGTTATATTTGACATAGTATGCAGGCTAAAGAACTCTTTAAGGAATACATCAACAAAACCATTTCACTGACTGACGAGCAGATTGATTATTTCTTCTCGCATTTTAAACCTATGTCTTTCAAAAAAGGACAAACTATTATTACAGCCGGGGAGCATATTGATTGCGAATACTTTGTGATTGATGGTTTCTTAAAAACGTTTTACATTAATGATAGTCTGAAAATGTATATCCTACAGTTTGCTATGCCAACATGGTGGGCATCGGATTATGACGCTCTGTACAACGAGTCTCAAGCTACTATTAATATTGATTGCATTACCGATGCGCAGGTGCTGTGCCTCTCAGCTAAAGACAGGGAAAAGCTCTGCAGCGAAATTCACCAGATAGAATACTTCTTTAGATGGCGAACGAATAAAGGTTATGTTGCCGTACAAAAAAGATTGCTGTCTTTTATGAATAACGATGCAAAACGTCGATATGAAGATTTGATGAAACAATATCCGGCGTTATACAACAATGTACCCAAACATCTAATCGCAGCCTATTTAGGTGTTTCGAGAGAAACATTAAGCCGCCTTTACAACTCCTGAGAAAAGTGATGTATATCACATAAGTTTCCTACCCTTCTGAATGTGACACAAGTCACATAAGTCCCTTGTTATTTCTATTCACCTTTGTAGTGTAATTTTTAAACACATACAAAATGGAAACAATATTTAAATTAGAAACTGCCAAAACTACAATTGAATGGATTGGCAGAAAAGTAACCGGTTCTCATGTTGGAACGATTGCTGTAAAAAAAGGTGTATTTGTATTTAATAACGGGCAACTTTCGGGAGGAAAAGTAGTTATTGACACTACCGCTATAAAAATACTTGACATTACCGATCCTGGCACCAATGCGCAATTCGCAGGCCACCTGGCATCTGATGATTTTTTCAACTCAGCACAATACCCGGAAGCTTTATTTGAAATCACTTCTGTAAAAGCAGGCGATACTACTTCACATATTGAAGGCAGCCTGACAATAAAAGGAAATACAAATCCTGTTTCATTTGATGCATTTGTAAGTACAACTGATGGTATAATGACCATGTCAGGAAAAATCACTATTGACCGTACCAAATTCGGAATGAGATTCCGCTCCGGAAATTTCTTCCTGAATCTTGGAGACACATTAATCTACAATGATTTTGATCTGAACATCAATGTAACCACTAAACCTGCAATTGCAGAATAAGCATAAAAATTTAAAATCATGCCGTACGTAAAAATTGAGCTTACACGTGAAGGCGTAAGCAGGGAACAAAAACAAATCCTTATAAAAGGTATAACAGATCTTATAACCGACACCCTTAACAAAGACCCACATTTAACCCATGTAGTTATACAAGAAGTTGAATTAGACGATTGGGGATACGCAGGAGAACAAGTATCAGTATTAAGAGAAAAAGGCATTACTGCTGACAAAAAATAAAGAAATGAAAAAACAGACAGTAATCGTAACCGGTGCAGCATCGGGTATTGGTAAAGGAATAGCAAAATACTTTTTAGACAGGGGCGATAATGTAGTGATCAACTCACTAACACCTGAAGCACTTGAGAAAGCATACAATGAATTTGGCGCAGGAGATAACCTGGCAATGGTTGCAGGTAATGTTAGCGATAAGCAGACAGGTGAAAAATTAGTAGCCACAGCAATCGAAAGATTTGGTTCTGCAGATGTACTCATCAACAATGCGGGAATCTTTGAAAGCAAACCTTTTTTAGAAGTAGATGAGGCTTATCTTGATAAATTCCTTACAACTAATCTAAAGGGAACTTATTTTACTACCCAAGCGGTTGTCCCACAAATGCTAAGACAACAGGATGGTGTTGTAATTAATATTGGAACACCACTAGTAAATCATGGATTAGGAGGATGGCCAGCTACCGCGCCAATAGCAAGCAAAGGTGCAATACATGCCCTGACCATTCAACTGGCTGCTGAATTTGGTAAACAAAACATAAGGGTAAACACCGTTGCTCCTGGGGTTATTCGTACACCGATGCACGGCGATAAAGCCGACCAAAATGCAGGACTGCATTTGCTAAACCGTGTAGGTGAAATTGATGATGTAGCAGAAATGGTTTATATCGTTGCAAAAAGTAACTTCATTACCGGATCTATCATTAATGTAGATGGTGGTAAAGGTGCCGGACATAATTTAAACTAAAATAATAACCGCTTTAATGCCCTGTAAGGGCAGGGCACTAAAGCACTAAATTTAATACAATGAAAAATATAATAAAAACAGCAATCGTAATGGTTTTAGCAATGACAGGCATTATTGGCTATGGCCAGAAACAACATAAAACAAAAATACTTTTTGTTTTGACATCACATGATCAACTGGGCGATACAGGAAAGGCAACTGGTTTATAGATTGAGGAATTTGCGACACCTTACTATTTCTTTAAGGACAAAGGAATTGAAGTAGTACTCGCTTCTCCAAAAGGAGGACAGACACCTATCGATCCTAAAAGTAATGATCCCGCATTTCAGACATCTTCAACCAAACGCTATTATGGCGATAAGAATGCTCAAAAAGCATTGAGTACTACTGTAAAACTTACAAGTGTAGATCAAAAGGATTTTGATGCTGTATTCTATCCCGGTGGTCACGGTCCAATGTGGGATCTTGCAACAGATAAAAACTCAATAAAGATCATTCAGGATTTTTATAATAATGGTAAGCCGGTTGCCCTTGTTTGTCATGCTCCTGTAGCTTTGGTCAACGTAAAAGACAAAAATGGTAAATACCTGATTGCTAATAAAAAAGTAACAGGCTTTGCCAATACCGAGGAAGAGGCTGTTGGCTTAACCAAAATAGTACCTTTCCTTTTAGAAGATAAACTAAAAGAACGTGGAGGTATATTCTCCAAAGGCGCCGACTGGAACTCTTATGTAGTGGAAGATGGATTACTGTTGACAGGACAGAATCCGCAGTCTGCCGAAGAAGTAGCTTCAAAACTGTTGGCTAAACTAAAATAATGAAAGCCCTGATATTAACTGCTTTTATGCTCTGTACCATACAGGGCATAAAAGCACAAAATTTAACAACAATGGAAACTAAGAGACAAGACAAAAAAGCCATAGCTAATGCCATTGAAAAATATTATTTTAATGGACTGTATGAAGGAGACATACAGCTTTTAGATCAGATATTCTATAAAGGTACCTTATTGTTTGGAGATGTAAAAGGAGTACCGTATGCAAAAACGCTTGAACAATACCTTGAAGGTGTAAAAAACCGCCAGACCCCAAAAGATTCAGGCAGACTTTTTAAAGGCGAAATCATTAAGATTAAAGTCGTAAATTCGATTGCCATTGCCGAAGTAAAGGTTAAAATGTATGAGTTTGAGTATCATGATATGTTATCATTCCACAAGATTGACGGCAAATGGCTCATTGTAAACAAAATGCTGACTGACGTAAACCCCTAAATTAAAAAGTCATGTGGTACAATACAAAAGTAACAGAACTGTTAGGAATAAATTATCCAATACTGCAGGGACCAATGGGAGCCGGATTTTCTACTCCTGCCCTTCTTGCTGCTGTAAGCAACGCTGGAGGATTGGGCAGCCTGGGTGCCTACACCCTGACACCACAAGAAATACTGGATGCTGACAAAGCCATAAGAGAAGTAACTACTAAGCCTTATAACATCAACTTATGGGTATCTGATGTAGATGAAAGCCTTAAGAACTATCCAATGGAAAAACTGGAAAACATCAAACTGCTTTTTAAGCCTTATTTTGATGAATTAGGTATTCCCGTCCCGGATCTTTCGATAGATATTCCTTCCAAATTTGAAAAACAAGTAGAAACGATGTTTGCTATCCGTCCTGCGGTATTCAGTTTTATTTTTGGGATACCATCAAAAGATATCCTTGACGAAAGCAGAAGACTGGGAATAAAAACCGTAGGTGCTGCAACAACTCTCGAAGAAGCCCTTGCTCTCGAAGAAGCTCAGGTAGATGCTATTGTTACTGCAGGATTTGAAGCCGGAGGCCACAGGCCGTCTTTCCTAAGGCCGGCACAGGATTCTTTTACAGGACTGTTTACCCTGATACAACAATTAAAAGCTAAAGTAAAAACGCCTATTATCGCCGCTGGAGGTATTGCTGATGCTAAAGGTATTGCAGGAGCCCTCGCATTGGGAGCAGATGCAGTACAATTAGGTACGGCTTTTCTGGCAACCGACGAATCCGGAGCTACACCTCTTCATAAAAAGATGCTATTCTCAGATGAGTCTAATCATACAATGCTGTCAAAGTCGCTTACCGGAAGAACAGGCAGAATGATCGCTAACCGCATATCTATTGATGTGCCTTTTGAAACAGAAGTATTACCCTTCCCTTTGCAAACCCGCTTGCTGCAACCTTTAAAAGCAGCTGCCCTGGCACAGGGAAAAACTGAAATGATAAGTTTTTGGTCGGGACAAAATACAGTATCACTAAAACATCATAGTGCCGTTGAATTAATGCAGTCTCTGATCCAGGAAACATCACAAATCATGAAATAACTACACGGTCATTTAAAATATTAAATTGAAAAAGCTCCTTACAAATTGTGCGGAGCTTTATTTATGTTCTGAAGACTCACTATCGATTCTCAAGCCAACTCAAAAAAGGTGTTGCTTTTTCTTTCCCGACTAATATTTTCTCTTCAGTTGGAATGGATAGTTTTACAATAAGCTTACGTGCAAAATAATGCTCTACTTCGCGAATAGCTTTAAAGTTTACCAGATATTGCCTGTTTATTCTAAAGAACTGGCTTGGTGCCATAAGCTTATGCACATCGTCAAGCGACTGCGTAATGGGATACTCAACTTTATCAAAAGACATGATAGAAGGTCCTTCATTTTTAATAAAGAAAAAGGCGATATTTTCTGTTTGTATCGTCATATACTTATTGTTCTTAAAAACTAAAAAACTGCTCTTTCCCCTATTCTCATTATTTCTGTTTATAAGGTGGTCAAAATCAGGTAATGCTTTCTTATTTCTCTGAAAAAAGTTTTTCAGATCAGCAGCCTTAGTTAATGCCTGTGTAATACTTTCTCTTGAAAAAGGCTTTAGCACATAATCAATACCATTTGCTTTAAAAGCCTCAATTGCATAATCATCAAAAGCCGTGCAGAAAATAACCGGTGAAACAACCTCAACATTTTTAAATATCTCAAAGCAAAGACCATCCGCCAGCTGAATATCCATAAAGATAAGATCGGGTTGATCGTTCTCCGAAAGATAGCTTACCGCACCATCAATACTCTGAATATAAGATTGTATTATTATATCAGGACGTATGCTCACGATAAGTTGTCCTAACGCCTTTGCTGTTTTAACTTCGTCTTCAATTATTACTATCGTCATGGATAATTGGGATTTTTACTTTAAAAACAGTTTCACTTTTCTCAATTTCTATTTCTTTATGTATGAGGTGCGTAAACCTCTGGTTGATGTTATCAAGTCCAACACCTGTAGAAAGCTCTCCTCTTTTCAACTGGATTTTATTCTCTACAATTATATAATTTTCATTATTATACAGTTTTATATTAAGTGGCTTGTCAAGCGATACAACATTATGCTTTATACAATTTTCTATTAGCAGCTGAAGCGTAAATGGCGGTACGCTTACGCTATCACAATCAATAGTAATCGTATTCTCTACCTCAAAACCTTCCTCAAATCGTGCCTTTAACAAGTACGTATAAGAATCAAGTATCTTTAATTCTTCGCTCAGGCTTATAAGATCCATTTTTCTACTTTCAAGAGTAAAACGATAAAAATCAGAAAGCTTAAGTATGAAGTCAGCACTATGAGGATCCTGCATATCTACCATCGATTTCAGGGTATTCAGACTGTTGAATAAAAAGTGTGGATTCACCTGCTGCTTCAACAGCTCATACTGCGCCCCTATATTAACCGAAATAGTACGCTCAAGTTCCATACCGATTTGCTGTGTCTTATAATTCTGAAACAGTAGATGCACAAACATATATACTATAAGGTTTATTAGCACCCCTCTTAGCTCAAACATAACCGGTGCGTCAAGCTGAGTAGCTTCAAAAAGTTCCTGATGCGCAATAACCAGCAGTACCATCATTACCATACCCACAGCAACACTAAGCAAAAGCTTTACAGTAAGAAAATTTTTAGTCGTTTTCTGAGAAGTAAACTTTGGAAGGCTATAAATATTCAAATACCATATAAACACAGAGAACAAAAAAGTAATCGATGAATTTACAACGATCTCCAATACAGTAGAACTGTGATCGAATAGCTTGGGAATTGAAGCCAATATTCCAAGTGCCAGTGAACTGAGCCAAATAACACGTTTGGAAACCCTGAAAGCATTCATTCTGTTCATATTTATGTACATAATATTGGGAGTATCAAATTTAGCATATTTATAGCTGTACTTACTGCTTCGGCCGGAATATGTTTCTATTATTTGGCAAGGTTATCAACATCAATAATGGCTTTTGCAAAAGCAACAGGATCTTCCTGGGGTACATTGTGACCTATGCCATTTAAGATTCGGTGTAAATATTTGCCTGTAAACATATTTGCATATCCTTTTCCATCTGCAGCGGCTCCGTCAAAATCACTTCCTATGGTTATAGACGGTACTGTAATAACAGGACGTTTTTCAAGGCGTTTTTCTAATTTATCATACTTAGGCTCACCTTTGGCAAGACTTAACCTCCATCGGTAATTATGTATTACAATGGCAACATGATCTGGATTATTGAAAGATTCGGATGTGCGGGCAAAGGTAGCGTCATCAAAGTTCCATTTAGGAGAGGCTATCTTCCAGATTAGTTTATTAAAGTCATTTGTGTTTTGGGTGTAACCTGCTACACCACGATCGGTTGCAAAATAATACTGATACCACCATCCCAGTTCAGCTGCCGGCGCCAATGGCTTTTGGTTTGCAATTCGGTTAACTACAAGATAACCACTCACTGACACAAGCGCTTTTACACGTTCAGGCCAAAGAGCTGCCATAATAACCGCTGTACGTGCTCCCCAGTCAAAACCGCCTACGACGGCTTTATCAATTTTCAGAGCATCCATAAAGGCAATCATATCTGCAGAAAAAGCAGATTGTTGGCCATTTCTTGGCGTTTTATCCGCGAGAAAACGAGTAGTTCCTGAACCTCTTAGATAAGGAACAATAACACGATAGCCTTTCTCTGTAAGTATCGGCACTACATTTTCAAAACTGTGAATATCATAGGGCCATCCGTGTATAAGAAGTACTGCCTGTCCGTCAGCCGGACCGGCTTCATAATAGCCAACATTAAGATCCCCTGCATTAATTTGTTTTATTGGGCCTAATGATTGTGCATGAGCATAAACAGTGCCGAATATAATCGCTATAATTAAAAAGATACGTTTCATATATTGTTGTTTGTATAGAGAATTAAAAAATTGCTTTATCGGCACCTAAAATGACTCCTGTGTTAGTGTCCTGTACAAAACCTATAACCTCAAAGTCTTTAGTGTTAAAATCTTTTGGCAGCTTAATTTCTGTACTGCCTTTTCCGGTAGCAGTTAAGATCGTGCTGTTAAATCGTCTTACAATTTGATAATGATACAGCAGCCTGCCGCTATTTTCACCACGCTTTACATTGCTTTGTGCTGTTTTCTGTACAACTGCTAACCTTAGCAGACTACTTTTAGAAGCTCCGTTTACAACATAGCTAACAGTAAGAGCATCATTTTTTTGAGTAGCCTTCAGTACTATTTCAGCAGTTGATGGTTTGGATAATTCCTTTGCCATAGAAGATCTCACTATACTTTCCTGAGAACCGATATACCCGGATTTTCCGTTTATTACAACTTGCGGAGTGTATATAGGCTCAGCATTGAGCCATTTTGCGTAATCATACTGTCTCCTGGTATAGTCAGTATTGCTGAAAATGTCCTTCCAGCCCTGACTATCCCAATAATCCACATGATAAGCAAGTACATATACTTCCCTGTCTTTGTATTCACTCTGGATTCTCCCCATAAGGGCATCCGCAGGAGGACAGCTTGAACAACCTTCTGAAGTGAACAATTCTAAAACCGCAATTCCTTTTTTTGGAGATTTGTTGGTATTGTTTTGTCCAAAAACATTCATTCCTGCAAAAAGCGCGAATAGAATAAAAGCCTGTATTAATTTTATATTTTTCATGTTTAATATGTAATAGTTAATAATTTATATCGAAATTAAACTGTAAATGAAAGCATTGAAAGTACTAATATGTAAACCAGACATTTCAGGAACTGAACCGTCCATATCGCAAGATGAATATCCCGGTTACTTTTTCATGACAAGCAGCTGTTTTCCTTTTTCTACTATGTATGTCGCGAGTTCCACCGCTTTTCCTTTACCTATATTCTTTGCAGAATGATACTTACCCGCAGGAATAAAAAGCACGTCACCTGCCTTTAGGGTTACGGGTTTTTCTCCTTCAATCTGATATTCAAAAAATCCTTCCAAAACATATATCACTTCTTCTCCCGGGTGTGAGTGCATCCCAAAAGAGGTTCCTGTCTCGAAATCAATCTTTGCCTGAATGGTTTCGTATCCCGCAACCTGCAAATCATATCGCTGAAGATCAGTACGTGTAATACCTTTGTTTTGAGCCAATGCTATTGCTGGAATAAATAAAAATGCCATGCCTAAAATTATAATAGCTTTATTAAGTGTTTTCATTTTTTTATGTTTTATAAAAAAGGCAATGGATTATAACCTCATTGCCCATAATTGATTAAATAGGTGTAGAACGTCCTGACCTTATTTATTACAGGATAATTGTTTCAACTTTTATATTACCATGCGTAGCTTTAGAATACGGACATGTAAGGTGAGCCGCTTCTGCAATTGCTTTGGCAGTTTCAGGATCAATCCCCGGCAGGCTTACAGACAGGCGTGCCTGCAAAGAATACTCTCCATCGGTTAGAACTAAATCAACTTCTGTAGCAACGCTTGTATCTGCCGGAAGCCTTAATTTCATTTTAACGGCTGCAAAGCCCATAGCTCCGATGAAACAAGCCGACCATCCTGCCGCAAATAATTGTTCAGGGTTAGTACCTGCTCCCGTAGACCCGGGTGACGATAGTTTAATATCCAATTTACCGTCTGAACTGCGGGAAGCACCTTCCCTTCCACCTGTTGTCAATGTTTTACCTGTGTACAATACTTTTTGTTCCTGAATACTGTTTGTATTTTCCATGATTTCTAAAATTTTAAAATTTGTATGATTTATTATTTACGTAATGATCTGAATGCGGCACGCATTTCTTCGGCAAAAAGCTGTGGTTCTTCCCATGATGCAAAGTGTCCGCCTTTGTTTACCTCATTAAAGTAGATAAGGTTTTTATAGCTGCGTTCTGTCCAGCTTTTTGGTGCCTGGTATATTTCTCCCGGAAAAACGGTTACAGCAACAGGTATTTTAATTTCTGCTGTTCTTTGCTCTACAGCATTAAAGTTATTCTTATTGTTTTCCCAGTATAATTGTGCCGAAGATGCTGCTGTATTTGTAAGCCAGTATAATGTGATATCATCAAGCATTTCGTCCTTTGAAAGTGAGTTTTCAGCATTGCCTCTACTATAAGTCCACTCGTTGAATTTATCCAGGAAAAACGATGCAAGTGCTACCGGAGAATCTGTAAGGCCATATCCCAACGTTTGCGGACGGGTAACCATCATACCTGCATAACCACCTCCTTTTGTATAAAGTTTATTAAGTGAGGCATAGGCTGCTTTTTCTTTAACAGACAAACCATCGGGTGCGGGATTACCATTTTTAAGTGCTACGGCAATATCAGCGGGAACTGTTGCAGGCATATTAACATGAATACCTAACAACCCCTGCGGTGCCTGGCGTGCCATGGCATCTGCAATTACTGAACCCCAATCTCCTCCTTGTGATACATAATTTTTGTATCCAAGGCGTTTCATAAGCAGATCCCAGGCATTTGCTATACGATCAGGCCCCCAACCGGTACTTTTCGGTTTTTCAGAAAAACCATATCCCGGCATGGATGGAATAACAACATCAAACGCATCTTCGGCTCTGCCTCCGTAAGCTGTAGGATTAGTAAGTGGTTCTATAACTTTTAAAAGTTCAAAAACCGAACCCGGCCATCCGTGAGTAATGATAATCGGCAATGCATTTTTATGTTTCGATTTTATATGAATAAAATGAATATCCAGACCATCAATATTAGTTACAAATTGAGGCAATGCATTTAATTTTGCTTCTGCTTTGCGCCAGTCATAATCAGTTCCCCAATAACCCATAAACCTTTTAATCTGTTCAAGTTTCAACCCCTGAGATTGGTCGGTTACCGTTTCTTTATCCGGCCATCTTGTCGCATTAATACGCTCGCGAAGTTCGGTAAGCTCTTTATCCGGTATACTAACATGAAAAGGACGAACTTGTTCTGATCCTTTCAAATTTGCTGAAGTCTTTTTTTGTGCGAAGCCGGTTACTACTGTAAGCATAAGTATACCTGTAAGTATTATACCTTTCAGGCCTCGTCTTTTTCTTTCGTTTGTTTGATTTGTTTTCATTATTCTAATTGTAATAGATCATAAATTGTTTTGAATCATACTGAATTCTGAGTCAAAAGTATATCGGTAATCTACCTTGTACAATGTAGTCTTAGCCCAAACGGACAAAATGAAACCCCAAACAGACAATAGGCTTTATGAGTATTTAAAACCCATTCTATAAAAGTGGTTTTAAACTTTAATTGCTCCGGTATTTGAACCACTTTTGGCGATGGTAATTACTTTTTCCTTACTATTTTGTTAGTTGCTAATTAAAAACGATTGTGCCTTTATGCTTTGCCTTCTTCTGGTTAAAAGAAAATCAACGTATCACCTGATATATCAATGGCTTATATAGATAGCACGAATACTGCACTTAAATAGGGTATTAAAATATACTGGTTGCCCAAATTATTTTATAAAACTCTTGGATAAATTAGAAAATCAATATCGTTTCAATTTTATAAAATAGGATTCCACTTTTTTTTATTGTATTTTTGAAAAAATAGCACTACTGCAATCAGTATTTGAAAAATTAAAACAGGTAATTTTTTTTATAGTTGTTACATGGACATGCACAACTATAAAACGATGAGAAGTACCGGGCAGATAATTTTAATCGATGATCCAGAGTTGATGAGGGGGATACTCGAATCCTTCGGCCATCAGGATGAAATCATTGCTTTTAGCGACTGCAACAAGGTCATAGATTATCTCACGCTTTCCGAAGTTTGTCCCATCCTTAACATGTCAGACATCAGTATGCAACTCGTAAATGGCTACGAACTGCATGACCAGATAGTAGAGGATGCTTACATTTCATTTATTTTATAACTGTGTAGTCCACCAGATGGATGTCAAAGGACTCTGCAAATCCGTGCAGGTTTTTTTTAACAAAAGCCATTACCTAGCTTTGTGCTTATTTGGTCTTCATTAGAATTTTAATTTAATTATATATACATTTATGGCTGACTCTTTTCAAAAAAAAGAAAGTATTAAGAAAAACGCATTAAAAAAAAAGCTTAAAGCCGGTAAAAAACTGGATAGGAAGACTAACAATAACAAAGGTAAAGGATTTGAATCCATGCTCGCATATGTGGATGCAAACGGCAGGCTTACCTCTACACCTCCTGAAGTAAGACCAACCCAGGGCACGCCGCAATCGTACAAGTAGGACACACAAGGCACTAAAACTTATTATTACAAATAAACACTTATTTATCAGATAGTTCCAAACAAATAGTCTACCTTTACCGAAATTAATATATTTATAATGCAAGAAGGTACAGTAAAATTCTTCAATGAAGAAAAAGGTTTCGGATTTATCACACCAAGCAACGGAGGAAGTGAAATCTTTGTTCATGTTTCAGGACTTAAAGAAAGCATCCGTGAGAATGATGAAGTTCGTTTCACTATTGAAGAGGGCCGCAGAGGTCCGACCGCAACAAACGTAGTCATAGCTTAATTACTATAACAGTGAGTTACCAAGCACCTGCCAATGGCAGGTGCTTTTTTATTTATTATACGTATCATTATTATAAAATTCGTTATAACCCCATCTAACCTTTAACAGGGATTTATACAAACTCCCTCCAATGTTCACTAAATTTAATGATATAACAGATACAGATTGTGAACAATAATAAATATGAAAACTACAGAAAAGATTATAATATCGGCAATTATAGGTACTACATTCATGACTCTGTATAGCTATTGGAAATCGAAAAAAGAACAACAGGAATATACAGAACCCGTCATGATCAATAAACTGATTGATAATTCTGAAAATATGCCACAACTTAACGATGAAGATATACATCCTGCCGGCTGGGGACTTCATTATCTGGCAGGAGTTGCTTTTGTATCAGGCTATTGGGTTATTTGGGAGAAGGCCCTTAAGAACCCTACTTTATTCAGGATTTTGTTAATCGGATCATTAAGTGGGATTACTGGAATAATTGTTTGGAAAACCCTTTTTATGCAGCATAATAATGCGCCTAAAAACTATAGGTATGGGTATTATAAACAATTGTTTTTTGCTCATATAATATTCGCTGCATTTGCCTTGGCTACATACAAAGGTTTAGAACGTATCGAAAATAAAGCAGAAACGATTTAATACAACTTATTATGCCCGAAGGTCCCAGCATTATAATTGCAAAAGAAAAAATGGCTGAATTTATTGGCCATAAAGTAATTGTCGCTGCAGGTAATGCCAAGATAGACATACCCAGACTGGAGAATAAGAAACTTTTGGATATAAAGACTTGGGGCAAGCACTTATTATTATGCTTTGAAGGATTTACTATCCGCATTCATTTTTTGCTTTTTGGCACTTACCGCATCAACGAAACCAAAGAAGCCTTGTTGCGATTAGGACTGACATTTAACAATGGCAAGATCAACATTTATACAGCAGCAGTAAAAGTACTCGAAGGTGATATTAGTTTACATTATGACTGGTCAGCCGATGTAATGC
>NZ_JBTKVX010000017.1:0-96858 GCF_054457175.1 Flavobacterium hauense | reverse complement strand
GCATAACCATCGGTATCGCTCACCCCGTCATCGCATAGCTCATAGTCTTCTGGCGTGGTGGCCTCAGGGACAGGGTTGGCGATCAGCTGAAGCACGACGATGTCATAACAGTCAGTAGTATTAGAATCAACACGAATATATAGTTGCTGCGAATGTGGAATGACATTAGCGTATTGATTCGTATTTGGTATCTTGTTTACATTATGCTCAGCATCTTCCGGGGTTTCATGAACAGTAACAGTAACATTTCCTAAAGCCGTTTGTATTGCCTGTATGGTATTGTCTAAATCAAAGAATTCAAAACCATCGTTGTTCAAATCACATTTGGCAATAGGGGCAGGTTGTGGGATAGGAGGTAAGCCACCCGGAGAATTATTTACTGTTATACTGGCTGATGTCGAAATACAGTCCCCAGTATTTTTTACAGTTACATTGTACGTTCCCGGGGCAACGTTATTAAAGACAGAGCTAGTTTGAAAATCAATTCCGTTTATACTGTAACTTAGTCCTGTGCCTACAGGTGAGTTAACTGTTATGGTTCCAGTAGTAGACGTACATTCTGGTTGTTCTACAGTAACATCAGCGACAGCAGGAGGAACTGGTACCGGATTGATAGTTCTGTTAATTTGTGAACTACATCCTGCGCCATTTAAAACTGTAACGGTATAAACTCCGGGAGCAAGATTACTGAAAGTTGTGCCGGGCTGAAAATTAGTCCCGTCTATACTGTAAGTAATATCGGTTGCTGTAGGGCTATTAATAGTCATTGTTCCTGTAGGAGTTGTACATGTAGGTTGTACCAGTGTGGTATTGGCTACTGCAGGAACCGGAGGAGCAGGATTAATGATTATATCTGCTGTTACAGATGTACATCCGGCAGCATTTTTAACAGTAACATGGTAAGTACCGGCTGTAAGCCCGTTAAAGACAGTTCCGGTTTGGAAAGTAGTACCATTTAGGCTATATGTTATTCCGCCGCCAACAGGAGTATTTACCATTATACTTCCGGTTTGAACGGCACATGTAGGCTGTGTTACAGTTACATCGGCTATAGCCGGAGAAGAAGGTGGAGTATTGATTGTTATAGTTGGTGTTACCGAAGTACATCCTGCCGCGTTTCTTACAGTGATGGTATAAGTTCCGGGCAAAAGATTAGCAAATACAGTTCCGGTAACAAAAGTAGTTCCGTCTATACTGTATGTTATTCCTGCACCAACAGGTGTATTTACTATAATAGTTCCGGTAAGGACAGTACACGTTGGTTGTGTTACCGTAACATTTGCTACGGAAGGAATCGCAGGAGCAGCATTAATTGTTATTGTAGGTGTTACTGATGTGCATCCGTCTGAATTTCTTACGGTGATAGTATACGTTCCCGGTAAAAGGTTAGCAAAGATATTTCCTGTTATAAATGTTGTTCCATCTATGCTATATATTATTCCTGCACCGGCAGGAGTATCTACTGTAATAGTCCCGGTAGGAGTTGTACATGTAGGCTGAGTTATAGTAACACTTGCTACAGCAGGAACAGTAGGAGCAGCATTAATTATTATCGTTGGTGTTACCGAAGTACATCCTGCTGCATTTCTTACGGTGATGGTATAGGTTCCCGGTAAAAGATTAGTAAAAGTAGCTCCAGTTACAAAAGTAGTTCCGTCCAGGCTATATGTTATTCCGGTACCAGTAGGAGTATTTACTGTAATAGTTCCTGTAGCTGCTGTACATGTTGGCTGCGTTACAGTTACATTGGCAATAGCCGGTGCAGAAGGAGCAGGACTTATTGTTATTGCAGGTGTGGTTGATGTACATCCTCCGGCATCTCTAACTGTTATATTGTATGTACCGGGATTAAGATTAGCAAAAACAGTTCCGGTTACAAATGTGGTTCCGTTTATGCTGTAAGTAATCCCTGCCCCTGTAGGTGTGTTTATTGTAATTGTTCCTGTGGGAGTTGTACATGTTGGCTGAAGCACGGTTACATCGGCAACAGCCGGACCCGCAGGAGGTGTATTAATTACAATAGGACTTGTTGCCGATGTACACCCTCCGGCATCTTTTACTGTAATTGTATATGAACCGGGATTAAGATTAGCAAATGTCGTTCCGGTACCAAAAGTAGTCGCGTCAATGCTATATGTCAGTCCGGCGCCCAGAGGAGCGTCTACTACAATTGTTCCTGTGATAGTTGTACACGTTGGTTGTGTTACGGTTACACTCGCAACAGCCGGAGCTCCGGATGCAGGATTAATTACTATCGGGGCACTTGTAGAAATGCAATTGTTACTGTTTTTTACTGTAATAGTATAAGAACCCGGAGCAACATTATTGAATACTAATCCTGCCTGAAAAGTAGTTCCGTTAATGCTATAGGTAAGGCCTGTTGCAGTTGGGGCTGTAACAGTAATAGTACCTGTAGCTGTTGTGCATGTAGGCTGAATTGTCGTAGCTGTTGCTATTGCAGGTGCGGCGATTACAGTCAGTTGTACCGCATTGCTCATCAAAGTACACGCTGTAGATGTTATCTGGCAGTAATATTGATTTGAATCGAAACTTAACGGAATCTGTGAAATAACTAAAGAATTAGTTGTAGCTCCCGAATAATTAGCGTTATTAGTTACATTAACCCAAACACCTGCTGAATTCAGAACTTTCCATTGGTAAGTAAAGCCTGCTGAAGGATTTAAGGTTACTGTAAACGTTGTTGTACCATTTTCACATACTGTGGCTGATACCGGATGTGTAATAGTTGGTACAGGAGTAGGGGTAATTGTGTGACTTCCTAAATCCTGACATAAATTGTTTGGCGTAGCATTTGTTCCGGTTGGGCCCGGATGCATTGTTATGTTCCATTCGCTACTGTTATAAGTTGGAGTTGGAGCAATAGCATTAGGCTTTCTTATGACTGTAAAGCCCGGTGAAGAAGGTGGAGAGATAACGCGGTCTATTACTACTCCATTTTTTAATAGCTCAAATTTATCATCTTGATTAAAACCACTGCCTACGGTTGCGGCAGATGATGGTGCAGCACATAAAGCTGCATTTGGCTCACTGCACGCAATAAGATAGGTTGCACCTGCATTTATTACACCTGTAAGGTTTATTATATCATTGCTAAGAGGAGTAGCAGCATTATCAACAAATCGGTAGAGGGTATAGCCATTAAGATTTATTGCAGCAGCAGTAGGATTGTATAGTTCAATCATACCACCAGCACCACCTTTTTGATCATAAATTTCAGAAATAAAGATTTCAGTAAAATTATTGGTACAAGAAGGAGTAAGCTTGTTGAAAGATCCTGTTGAACTTCCGTCACAACCATTGGCTGTAATTATTATTGCGCCTGGCGTTGCTGTAGCGGGTACAGTTGCTTTTATCGTTGTATCTGAAATAATTGAGAAAGCAGACGCATTTACATTATTGAATTTTACAGCAGTGGCATTTGTAAATCCGGTTCCTGTAATGGTCACAATTGTATTGGCAGGGCCGGATGCAGGCAGGAATGAAGAAATTACTGCTGCAGTACAGTTTGAGGTTACTGTGCCGTTTAAGGTAAAATCATCCAGTCTCATATTTCCTCCTGTACCACCCGTTACAGTAAGTGTTACAGTTACCGTACCGGTTAAACCTGTTATGGGAGTACTTACATTTGTTACTCCTATCGGTGCACCGGTTGTAGGCACCGCACCGTTCCCAACGTTAATTCCATTTATAGATAAAGCCCAGTTAGCTGGCCCTATACTACTTTTTTGTCTCCAAAAATCAAATGAAGTTATTTCCAGCTGGTAACTATTAGCAACGGTAAAAGTCAGATTTATGGTGTTTGTTCCGGGTGCTGCCGGCAATGTAATTGCTGTTGAAGCGGCTGATCCCGGATTACTTGCCCAGGTTCCGGAGCTGTTTGTCCATGAAGATCCCGAAAGATGGGAATCCATCACAGGTGGAGCAACGTTATAAGGGTGAGTGCTTATTGCTGTTGTCCCAAAATTGTGGTAGTAGACCTGGGCATGGCCACAAAAGCCAATTAAAAACAGAATAAACAGATTTAAAAGAGCAATTTTTCGTGCTGGAAAATAAGTATTTTGCATACCTTTTTTATCAGCCGAAATTATGCCGAATTCAGACTTTGGGCATTTGTAAATAGTTATATAATGGTGAACTGTTCGTGATATAATTGTAAAGAATGTAAATAAAAAAGCCGCGAATGCGGCTTTTCTACTATTGTTGTTATATTGTTTAATCACGTCGGTTAAGATAAACCCAACCTGTTTGTTGATTATTATCCGATTCAATTACATAATAATAAGTTCCTGTAGGGAGATCGGTATCCTGTTTAGATTGTCCGTGCCATTCATTTGTGTAATTGTTCTTAGAATACACTTCGTGACCATAACGGTTAAAAATAATTAGCTTAGTAACATTAAGTCCGGTAAGGTTAAAGGTGTCATTAAGGCCATCATTGTCAGGGGAGATACCTCTTGGAATGGTACAGAAATAGCTGTCTACACTTACTGATTGAGTATTATCACAACCCTGTGCATTGGTAACAGTTACAGTAAACTGAAGAGGGAAATCCTGGGTACCGCTATTGTTAGACTGGTATTGAGTAACATTAAAAGTGTTCTGGTCGTTACCTATAGTAGTTCCCTGAGCATTTTTCCATTCAAATGTTGCTGTACTTATGTCGAATGAATTATCAAGAGGAAGTACTTCTACTATATAATTATTGTCGTCACATCCCTGGCTTACACTAATTTGTGGCTGATTAGGTACTGTGTTTATTATTATGGCAGAAGTGGTTGAAGTACATCCTGCTGTACTTTTTACAGTAACAGTATAACTTCCCGGAGCTAGATTAGTAAAAATTGTTCCTGCCTGAAAATTTGTACCGTCAATGCTGTATGTAAGGTCAGCTGCTACAGGTGCTGTAACAGTAATGCTTCCTGTTGGCAAAGCACAAGTAGGCTGAATTGTTGTTACCGATGCTATTGCAGGTCCTCCCGTAACAGGATTTATTACAATTGCCGATGTTACGGAAGTACATCCATCTGCATTTTTTACAGTAACGAAATAGGTGCCCGATACAAGATTGCTAAACGTAGCTGCTGACTGGAAATTTGTTCCGTTAATGCTGTACGTAAGATCTGCTGCAAGAGGAGAAGTTATTGTGATACTTCCTGTTTGTACTGCACAAGTAGGATCTATTGTTGTCACAGCTGCAACTGCGGGTGCATTAGGTACTGTGTTTAATATTATTGGTAATGTTACCGATGTACATCCGGCATCATTTTTTACAGTGATAGTATAGCTTCCCGATGCAAGGTTTGCAAAGGTTGTTTCCGTCTGAAAGGTTGTTCCGTCAATACTGTATGTAAGGTCAGCTGCAATCGGCGCCGTAATGATTATACTTCCTGTTGGTGTTGAGCATGAAGGCTGTACGGGTGTTGCAGTTGCAACAGCCGGAGCCACTGGAACGGTATTTATTGTTATTGGAGTTGTTGCAGAGGTACAACCGGCTGCATTTTTCACAGTAACGATGTATATGCCGGGCGCAAGGTTTGCAAAAGTTGTTTCTGGCTGGAAAGTTGCACCGTCAATACTGTATGTAAGGTCGGCTGCAAGAGGTGATGTAACGATTATACTTCCTGTAGGCACTGTACATGTAGGCTGTAACGTTGTTATACTTGCTACAGCCGGTGCTCCCGGTGCAGGGTTTATGGTTACAGGAGCTGTTACCGAAGTACATCCTGCTGCATTTTTTACAGTTACTGTATACGTTCCGGCAATAAGGTTAGCAAAGGTTGTTTCCGTTTGGAAGGTTATTCCATTAATGCTGTAGGTAAGATCTGCTGCAAGAGGAGAAGTTATCGTGATGCTTCCGGTTGGTAGGGCACAAGTAGGATCTATTGTCGTTACCGATGCTACAGCGGGTGCTCCCGGTACTGCGTTTATTGTTATTGGAGCAGTTACTGAAGTACATCCATCTGTGTTTCTTACAGTAACGGTATATGTTCCCGGTACCAGGTTGGCAAAAGTTGTTGCTGCCTGATATGTAGTTCCGTTAATGCTGTATGTTAAATTAGCTGCTGTAGGAGAGATAACTGTAATGCTTCCTGTTGGTGTTGTACATGTAGGCTGTACAGTTGTTACAGTTGCTACTGCCGGTGTTACAGGAGACTGGTTTATTGTAATAGGAGCTGTTACCGAAGTACATCCTGCGCTATTTTTAACGGTAACGGTATATGTTCCGGGCATTAGGTTGGCAAAAGTTGTTGCTGCCTGATATGTTGTTCCGTCAAGGCTGTAAGTTATACCTGCTGCTATTGGAGTTAAAACTATTATGCTTCCGGTTGCTACGGTACAAGTTGGCTGTACTGTTGTTACAGTTGCTACAGCCGGTGTTACAGGAGCCTGGTTTATTGTAATAGGAGCTGTTACCGAAGTACATCCTGTGCTATTTTTAACGGTAACAGTATATATTCCGGGTATTAGGTTGGCAAAAGTTGTTGTTGACTGATATGTTGTTCCGTCAAGGCTATAAGTTATACCTGTTGCTATTGGAGTTAAAACTATTATGCTTCCTGTTGCTACTGTACATGTAGGCTGCCCTGTTGTTACAGTTGCAACTACAGGCTGAGGAGTTACTGTAAGTCGTGCTGCATTACTGATTAGTGTACAGGTTCCTGATACCATTTCGCAATAATACTGATTGCCGCTAAAAGATGCCGGAACACTATTTAGTGTAAGTGTTGCAGTAGTTACACCTGAATAATTAGCATTGTTTGCGATATTTACCCAGTTGCCCGCACTATTAAGAACTTTCCATTGGTAAGTGAAACCGGTGGGGTCGCTTAATGTGACAGAAAAAGTTGTAGTACCGTTTTCACAAACGCTTACTGATGCAGGTTGCGTTACAGTAGGAGGAGTGCCTCCCGGTATTGGGTCTACAATATGGTTACCTAAGTCCTGACAAAAATTATTTGGCAGGTTAACCCCAGGCTGATCCGCAGGATGTTGTGTGATATTCCAGTCGTTTACATTATAAGTCGTTGTTGGAGCTATAGCATTAGGTTTTCTGATCTGGGTAAAGCCTTTTGCCGGAGGAGTCATAATCCTGTCTATAACAGTTCCGTTTTTCAAAAGTTCAAATTTATCGTCTTCGTTAAATCCGCTTCCTAATGTTGCAGATGCAGATGGTGCAACACAAATAGAAGGATTAGGGGCGTTGCAAGCCACAAGATAGATCATTTCAGATCCTAATGTGCCTGTAAGATTCAAAATATTTGTAGGAGTATTTGGATTGTCTCCAAATCGTTGTAATGTATAGCCTGATAAATTGATTGTAGAGGCTGTTGGATTGTATATTTCTATCATTCCGCCGCTTCCTGACTCCTGGTCATAAAGTTCTGATATATACAAATCGGTCGGAGGTAGAGTAATTGTACAGTTATTGTTTATAAGTGTAAAAGAAGGTCCGTTTCCCGGACAGGAATTAGTTGTAACAGTAACAGCGCCAGTTGTTGCAGCTGCCGGTATTATTGCAGTTATTACGTTGTCTGATACAACTGTATATACTGCATCTACACCATTGAATTTTACTGCCGATGTGCCTGTACCATTCTGAAAACCGCTTCCGTTTATGGTTACTAGTGTATTAATGGGGCCTGAAGCAGGATTTAAAGAAGTAATAACCGGTGCTACACAAGAATTTGTAACAGTACCATTAAGTGTGAAATCATCAACGCGAAACGTTCCTCCTCCTGTGCCTCCGCTAAGCGTCATTACAATGTTTACGGTGCCGGTTAAGGCTGCTACAGGATTAGTTACCGGAAGAGTTCCGGTTGCTGTACCGGTTGATGGTATTGTGCCCGAACCAACATTAGTACCATTAATGGCCATAGACCAGTTTTGTCCTCCCGAAGGGCTTCTTTGCCTCCAAAAGGAATATGAATCTATAGAAAGTTGTTTGCCCGGTGCTACGGTAAAGCTAAGCGTTACAGATGTAGTACCCGTAAAATTATAAAGGCCAAGTGCCACTCCTGTGGAGCCGTTATAGTTTATCCATGTCCCGGCCTCATTTGTCCAGGCAGAATTGGAAAGGTTAGGATTAATTGTATTCGGAGCTACAGTGTAAGGATAACTGTTAATTGTTCCTGTGCCAAAATTGTGTTGGTACACTACTTGTGCTGATAATGTGTTTATTAACGACACGATCAGCGCAATTATTAAGGCTGTTTTTTTTGTGAGAGTAATTTTTTTGTGCATGTTTTTTGTACTTAAGTGACAGATATTTAATCGATTGATTAATGTGGCGCAAGCTACCTTTTAATAAAAAACACCTAATTATTTAAACCTTATAAAAAGGTTATCTTATACCTTCTAAATTTAAATTAAGGTTAATGAAAAAAAACTCCGGCAGCCTTTTATGGCTGCCGGAGCATATTATTCAGAGTAAATAAACTAGTTTATTATAACTCGTTTTGTAGAAACTTTAGCACCTTCAGTTATTACTACCATGTAAATACCTTTCTGAGCACCGGCCATATCTATAAGCTCATTGTCAGAAACAGATTTTTTCACGATAACTTTTCCTGATGCATCATACACCATGATATCTGCGGTTTCAGTAGCTAAATCAATCTGGAATTGTCCGTTGTTAGGGTTTGGATAAACCACAACTTCTGAGTTTTCCACAACTTCTGATTTAGATTTCATTGCAGTTCTGTTTCCAGATCCTTCGTAGCAAGTCCATGTAATATCATCAATGATGATTCTGTTACCTGTATTCACAAGTTCAATTGTTGCATCAGCAGATACATTTACTGCAAAAGTGAAAGTAGAAGCAATATCTGAAGAAACTGCGATGTCAGCACCATACTGAACACCATTTACAAATACTTTAAGTGTAGAGTTGTTAGTAAATACTCTTTTGTATTTAAAGCTTAGTGTACCAATACCACCTAATATAGCTTCGGTATTTTTTACGCTTCCTACTCTTATAGCAATAGCTTTACCGTTTTCAGTCTGGTCAGTTCTTGAATCTGTAGCAGTCCAGTCGATACCGTTATCACCTGTCCAGCTTCTTGTAGCATAAGAGCTAGCTGATGCACCAATGTTGCTGAAAGTTTCGCCACCACCAGTACATGTAAATATTGTTGTGTCACCTTCAGTCTCTATAGCAGCTGCTGAATAAGCCGGGCCACCAAGACATTCTGTATTGTTGTAAGGATATACGGCAATTGCATAAGTAGTGCTAGGAGAAAGATTCTCGATTGTAAATGTAGCACTAGTACCTACATAACCTACAGTTGCAGTACCTACAACATCACCTACAGTATATACTGTTCCGTTAGAAGCAGGATCAATTGTTCCGGCAGTAGTATAGAATGCAACATATCCATTAGCAGTTACACCAGTTACCTGCACATCAAGAGAAGTTGCAGTTTCGTTTGAAACAACTGCATTAGCAGTAAGAACATCTGGAGTTGCACATAGGTTCTGAGCTTTTGAAGTCAGATTAACCACACATGAACCTTCTGTTGTATCGTTGCTTACTATGGTTAGTGTTGTAGCATATTCGCCTACAGCAGCAGCATTAAGCCTAACAGTAACATCTTCAGTTCCAAGGTAAGGGATAGTAACCGGTGTAGAAGGGTTTGTTACAGTAAAGTTTGTAGAGTCGCTTAGTGTAATGGCAGTAATAACAAGATCCTGAAGACCTTCATTTTTGATTGTAAAAATAGCGTCATTATTAGTGCCTACCTGTACAGTTCCATAGTTGATATCAAAATCACCACAGCTTTTTTTGTTTTGCTCTTCATCATAAAGTTGTAATTCCGGTCTGTCTGGAGTAGAGTAGCAGTTCCATACCAGGTCATCAATTACAGTTCTGTTTCCGCTGTTAACAAGCTCAATTGTTACCGGGCCTTCAACATCAATATCCTCGCTGAATGTTGCAGCAGTTTCTGAAGATACTGTGATATCAGCACCATATTGTACTCCATTTACAAAAAGTTTAAGGGTAGAGTTGTCATTAAATACTCTTTTGTAGCTAAAAGATAAGTGGCCTATACCGCCATTAACAGGAGTAATATTCTTAAGAGTACCTGAACGTAGCGTGATAGCTTTTCCGTTTAAAGTCTGGTCATTTCTTGAATCTGTAGCATTCCATTGCCATCCATTATCACCTACCCATGTTCTGTTTGTGTAAGTAGAAGAGTTTGTGCCAAGGTTTGTAAATGTTTCATTACCACCATTACAAGGAGCAACAGGAGTAGAGAAAAAAGTATCTATAGATTCAGCAGTGAAATATAGAGGCCCACCAGTACAGTTTGCACTGTTATAAGGGAAAACAAAAAGATAGTATGGAGTGTTTTCAGTTAAACCTCCAATAGAAATATTTGCAAGGTTTCCTTTGTAAGCAACGGTTCCGTTACCTATAGCATTACCAACATTGTAGCTGGCACCATCGGCAGGAAGACCACCCAGAGGAGTTACTGTTGATACAACAACAAGATAAGATTCTGCACCGGCAACAGTAACAGTAGCATTGATCGAGAATGGAGTAAGGTTATCAAGATCGATTTCGCCGTTTTCAACAACCGGAGCCACACAAGGAGCTAGTCCAGCACCTTTAAGATTTACCACACAGGCAGCTTCGTTAGAATCATTACTGTTTACAGTAAGTGTAGAAGTCTTATTACCACCTGAAGCAGCATTGAAACGTACCAATACTATTGCAGATCCAGAAGCAGCTACTGTAAAAGATGAAGTAGAAGGTGATACAATTGAAAAATCAGTAGTGTTACTTAGAGCAAGAGATGAAACATTAAGAGCAGATGTTCCTGTATTCTTAATAGTAAATACAGCATCAGTAGAAACACCTGTTGCCTGTGAACCAAAGTCAACTGTAAGCTCGCCACAGTTAAAGTTTGTACCGGCACCGTTAGCGATCTGGATTTCAGGACCCACAGCAGGAACATCGTAGCAATTCCAAACAAGATCATCTATAGTAGTCCTGTTTCCGCTGTTTCTGATTTCGATAGTTACGTTTCCTGATACATTGATTGCTTGTGAGAAAACAGAAGAAGTATCAGATGAAACTGTAATGTCTCCACCATATTGAGTTCCGTTAACAAAAACTTTTAATGTAGAGTTTCCTGTAAATACTCTTTTATAGTTAAAGCTAAGAGTTCCTACGCCACCACTAATAGTTGTTGTATTAGTAAGTGTACCTGTTCTCATTGCAAGAGCTTTACCGTTAAGAGTCTGGTCAGTTCTTGAATCTGATGCGCTCCATCCTACACTATTGTCACCTGTCCATGTTCTTGTAGAATAAGCAGTAGAGTTTGCACCCAAATTAGCGAATGTTTCATTGCCTCCCCCGGCACATTCAATAGTTTTACGGATTTCCGTAAGTGTAACATTTGCAGCAGCCTGAAATGTAGTTCCAATTGAAACTACCATCAAAGCCAGCGCTAAGAAAAATCGTTTTGTGAACATAATTAATAAATTTAAGTTGGTTTTAAATTGTTTCATTAAGGATTTTTACCTGCAGGGTTTATCACTCAACTACTCAAAATTAATTTTAAAGAAGTTCACGAAAACGATTTATAGAATAAGATTTTATTAAGGAAAAGTGATTAATTATTTGATATTTATATAGTTATGTTTTAAAATTTAGAAATTAGTGTTAACTTAGTTGAATTGCAATTATTTGCATATCAGTTGTTTATAAAACAGGTTAACATTAATTTATTAAGGGTGGGTATAAAATGGAAAAACTTTACTCAAGGAATTAGATGTTTTCTTTATTTGGTAAGAGGCTATTAATTAATGATTTAAGCTTTTTATAAGAACTACATTATAAGGATAAAACCAACTATTGCGGGCTTTATTCTTTAAGGCTTTTTCGTTTTATTCCAAGTTTTTGCATTTTAGAAGCCAGAGTGGTGGGAGGAACTCCAAGAATTTCTGCGGCTCCGCCAACACCCCTGATACGTCCGTTACAACGTTCCAGTACAGCCTGTATGTGATCTCGCTCATTCTCTTCGATAGTTTTTAGATACCAGTCACTTTCCTTTGTAAAGGCATCGGCAACCTCGGGCAGGGGTATATGTTCTATAGTGTAACTTTTGGCAAGTAAAACACTGCGTTCCATAAGGTTTTCGAGTTCACGTATATTACCGGGCCATTTATACATCAACAGGCTTTTTAAGGCATCCTGGCCTATGGCTTCAATTTGCTTATTGTTTTTTTGATTGTAAACACCCATAAAATGCCTGGCCAATTGAGGTATATCTTCTTTGCGTTCACGAAGAGGCGGAAGTTCAATAGGAAAAACATTAAGCCTGTAATAAAGATCAAGCCTGAAACGTCCTTCCGCTACTTCTTTTTCCAGGTTGCGGTTTGTTGCAGCAATAATGCGGATATTAACAGGTATTGAGTTTCTTCCGCCAATGCGTTCAATTTCTTTTTCCTGTAAGGCACGAAGTATCTTAGATTGCAGCTCTAACGGCATTTCACCAATTTCATCTAAAAAAAGTGTTCCTGTATTGGCCTGTTCAAATTTACCGACCCTTTTATCGGCAGCACCTGTGAAAGCCCCCTTTTCATGTCCAAATAGCTCTGATTCGATAAGGGTAGATGGCAATGCTGCACAATTTACCTTAATGAAAGGCTTACCTGAACGTGAACTTAAATTATGGATTGTACTAGCTATGCTTTCCTTTCCGGTTCCGCTTTCGCCAGTTATAAGTACAGTAGTTTCTGCAGAAGCAACCTGGTGGATAAGATCAAAAACCCGCATGAGCATCGGGCTTTTTCCAATAATGCCGGCAAAAGGGTCTGACTTGGCCATAACGGGTTTTGGTACAATCGGCTTATCAGCGGGTTGAACATCTTTTTGCACAAGAGTTTTTACAGTCCTGGCAAGATAAGGCTGTAATCTTTTACAAATCTCTACATGCTCGGGCTGAAGCATATTTGCATCGCTTGAAAAGAATGAAAAATAAAAAACATCCTGATCCTGAAGAGGTACAGGGAGTGTAAGGTTGCAATGCATTCCAAAGGACTGACGCATGATATTTTTCATAGCGATCTTACTGCATAAAGCCGAGAATGCTGAGCCATTATATAAAGAAATTTCTTTGTCGATATTTACAGAAAATTGGGAATCCCTAATTTCTTTATCTTTAAGACCTGTAATGTTTTGAAATTCCTCAAAACCAATTTTCTGATATTCAGAAAAACCTGTGCGGCGGTATCCTATTACAAGATCATTTTTTTCAGGTATTTTATATACAGCCATTATAAGGTCAAAAGGAATCAAAGGCTGTAAAGCTTTCGTGAATTTAAAAAAGCGTTCTTCCCAATCGCCATTTTCGGATTCCATCTTTTGCAATTGCTTTTCAAAAAGAGCTTCTTTACGTATGGCCGATTCCAGTCCATGCTGCTGATGATATGCTGCAATTTCCAGAGTAACTAAAAGATCACGCTCGCGAAAAGGTTTTACCAGAAATCCAAACGGATGGGTCGCTTTAGCCTGATTGAGAACAGTTTCGTTTGAATTTGCTGAAAGATAGATGAAAGCAATATTTTCTTCTTTAAGGTAATAGGCGAGGTCGATGCCTGTACCTTTTCCTGAGAGAAAAATATCGACAAGAACAAGGCCGGGGCGTTCCTTGGCTATCATTTTTATGGCATCATCTACTGATCGGGCAATGCCGGTGACCCGATACCCTGAACGTTTTAAGAGTAGCTGTAAATGATTGGCTTCTACAAATTGATCCTCTACAATCAGTATTTTCGTATTTGCATCCATAGTCTGGTAAATTAATGGTTGTTCTCCGGAAACGGAAATTCAATTTCAATTACAGTTCCACCTTCATTATATATTTTCAGATCTCCTTTAATATCCTGAGTCAGACCCTGTATAAGTCGCAGACCCAGTGATGAGCTTTCAGTTATATTAAAATCGTCGGGTAACCCTTTTCCATTGTCACGAATAACAAGAAGGCATTGCTGTCCGGAATTAGGTCTAAGGGCAATAAGGATCTGAGCATCATCATCACTGTTAAAAGCATATTTCATTGCATTTGTAATTGCTTCATTAAGAATCAGTCCAATAGGTATTGAGTGGGAGAGAGGAAAATCCATTTTTTCAATTTCAAGGCGAAAGGTTATCCGGTATTTTCCATCTGAGCTTTCTTCAAGATAATCTATAAGCTCACATATATAAGAAGACATTTCTGTCATAGACAGGTTGTTGCTCTGATAAAGTTTTTGATGGATAAGAGACATTGCCTGTACCCGTTGTTGGCTATGGGTAATTGCCTCTAATGCTTCGCTGCTTTTTAAAAATTCAGTTTGGCTTTCCAGAAGCCCCACAACCATGTGGAGGTTGTTCTTTACCCGATGGTGTATCTCCCGAAGCAGCCATTCTTTTTCATCAAGCAGATGCTGTAGCCTTAAATTTTGGTTGTTGATCTCTGCCTGTTTGGCTTCCAGTATTTTGTTCGTGCGTTTCTTTAAGATAAAGCTGTAATATAAAAGCATTAAAAAAATGAATAAGGCAATTGTCCCGCCATAAAATATCTTTCGGATTATTTTTTCTTTCTCAAGTTTATTGAGTTGCTGTTGTGATTGGTTTTTAAGCTGTTGAATATCATGGTTTTTCTTTTCCGTTTCATATAAAATATTCATACGGTTAATTTGCAGGCTTTTTTTCTCGTCAAACAGATAATCGGATTCTTTTTTGTAGAGCTGATAATTTCTGATTGCCTCAGTCCAGTTTCCCTCTACCGAATCAAGCCTAAACTGATAATATAGTTGTACAGGATGTTTTGTCTGAAGGTTCCCGATTTGAATCTTATTAAAAAGGGATATATACTTTTTGGCCACAGGGTACTGACGTGTAGCAAAACTGTACCCTATTATGCTGTTATAAGCATTTGAAAGTACTATTTTTTCTGCTTTATCCTCCTCAATTATCTTAGCAACTTTTATAAACTGTTGTTTTGCTTTCGCAAAATCTCCAAGACAGGTGTAAATTTTTAATAGTAAGCATTCCGCATAGGGGTCAGGACTATCTTTCGATTCCGCATATTTTTTTATAATAGTGAACATCGCTAATGCTTTACGGTAGCGCTTGCATCTCATATAAAGTTCGGACTTATTGTAGCAAATAAGTAGTATACTTTCCTTATGTTCTTCTTCTATAGCGATTTTCAGGGCTTTATCATAATTTAAGGATGCCTTTTCATAATCTTCGAAAGCCATATATGATATAGCTAAATGGTTATATATTGAACATAATGAAAGTCTGTTCGTTGCTGTTGATTCAGCATTCCTAACTGCCAGTAAACCAAATCGCATGCTTTCTTCATAATCCCCAAGGTTTAGCATGACATTTCCTAAAAGATCATATACCTCGTAAAGTTCTTTTTGTTTGATTTCCTGATAAAGTTTTAGTGTCTTTTTAAGGCAATCCATCGCCTCATCCAGCTGATCATTTATTTGATATATATCAGCAGCTTCTTTAAGGCAATCACCCTGCCTTTTTTTATTCCCTGCAAGGCGGAATATTTTTTCTGCTTTTAGTAACAGATCTAATCTGATTTGGAAATCTGCACCATCTAAAGTATTCAGAGACCATATCATAACGAAAGCTTCTCCTAGCTGATTGTAATCTTTTGTAAGTGTATATGCCTTGACAGCCTGATAGGCATAAGTTTTTCCGGAGGTGTAATGCTTTTCTATCTGTTCAGCGAGAGACAATGCCAGGCAGGCATTTCCGGTTTGCTGTATCTCATTATATTTTTTAGCGCTCTGTAACGCTTTGTTTAAAAAAGCTTTGGCTTTGGTAAGGTTTATAGTTGTATCTGCCAATGACATATAATACTTTCCTAATGCTATGTTAGGTTCAATAGCAGACTTGTCTGAAAGCTTTTTTAGCTGTCTTTGTATTTTCAGCGCATCTGAAGGCGAAGCAATTTTTTGCTGGGCAGTACCTGCTAATGTTGTAAGTAGAAACAAAAGCCATATAAGCTGTTGGCGTAAAATGACTATCATATTCTTGCTGTTAATTATACATGCAATTTTGGAATAAAAAACTGTTTCCCAAAACGAAAGAGCTAAAAACTACACAAAGTACCTACGCCGACTAAATATCGTTGATTGAAAAGACCGATTAACATGCTTGCGTTGGTAGTGAATGGTTTTTGTTTTTTTAATATGTTGTAAATCATTGGTTTATTAAAAAGGCTTCATAATTGACTTAAAAATAATAGAAGAGCGTCCCGTGCCAAAACTGAACATAACAGCACAGTACATTCTGATAACATTATCTAATGAGATGAATGATGATTCCTTAACAGCAAATTTTATGACACCAACAATTGTAAACAAAAATATTTTATTTATTACGGGTGCTTTTTTAAGCCACACAGTTTGGACTGAATGGGCGGATTTTTTTCAAACAAAAGGTTATACCACGCAGGCACCTCCCTGGCCTCTTAAAGATGGGCCTGCTGATTTGCTCAGGCAACGCCACCCTGATCGTGACCTCGCGGCTCTTAGGCTTGAAGAAGTAATAAATCATTATGCAGCTATTGCATCTTCCATGGATTTTCTACCAATTGTTATTGGTCATTCCATTGGAGGACTTATAGCACAGGTGTTGTTACAAAGAGGTTTGGCCGCAAAGGCTGTTGCTATACATTCAGTTCCTCCGGTTGGAGTATTTACTTTTAAACTAAGTTTCTATAAAGCCGGTTGGGCAGCTCTTGGTTTTTTTACCTCAGTCAGGAAAACTTACATGATGACTTTTGCACAGTGGCAATATGGCTTCACTAACGGTATGCCCTTAGAATGGCAGGAAAGAGCCTATGATCTTTATGCAATACCCGAATCAAAAAAAATTGTACGTGATACACTTTCAGCAGCAGCAAAAATTGATTTCAAAAAGCCTCACGGACCATTGCTTTTTGTAGCCGGAAAGACTGACAGGACTATCCCTGAATCGTTGAATTACGATAATTATCGAAAGTATAAGCACGAATCATCCATTACAGATTTTATAGCGTTTCCTGACCGTAACCATTTTGTAATCGGCCAGCCGGGATGGCAGGAGATAGCACAGTATATAGAACTATGGCTCGAGTCGACAACAAGCATACAGCTTATACGGGCTTAATATAAATTAAATAGTAATCTTAAATTTTTTAATATGAAAATCAAATCACTTTTTAACCGTCTTTATGATACGGGCAAGTACATAGTATCGACTCTCTCGTTAGTACTAATTTTTACTTCATGCAGTCGGAGCAATGAAACTAAAGTAACTGAATCTGTTATTAAAACAGATGCTGTAATTTCAACGACCGAACCGGCTAACCCTCCGTCAAATTTTAAACATGCAACTGCTCAGGTAAACGGGATCAACATCCATTACGTGATTGGAGGACAGGGAGAGCCGTTAGTTCTTTTACATGGTTTTGGACAAAATTGGTATATGTGGAATCGCCTTTTGCCTGAGCTGTCTAAGCATTACACTGTCATAGCACCCGACCTTAGGGGGGTTGGGGAATCTGACAAGCCTGATACAGGGTATGATAAAAAAACTATGGCTTCAGATATTCATGAGTTGGTAAAACAACTTGGGTACAAACAAATACGTCTTGCAGGACATGACATTGGCTTGATGGTAGCCTATGCCTACGCTGCCCAGTATGGTGATGAGGTTCAGAAACTTGCGCTTATGGATGCACTTCTTCCCGGAATTGAACCGGTATGGTCTGATGTATCCGCATCAGCTTGGTGGTTTGGATTTTTCTCATTTAAAGCTTCCGGAGATATTGTAAGCGGTAAAGAACGTGAATTCCTTACCAATTTCTGGCCTATGGTGGGGCATGTACAGAATGCCTTTACAACCGAAGAAACTAACGAATTTATCAGGGCTTATGCCGTTAAAGGTGCTACAACAGGCTCATTTAAGTGGTTCGGCGGATTTCAGCAGGATATTAAAGACAATCAGGGATTTATGAAGAAAAAACTAAAAATGCCTTTACTCGCTATGGGCGGTGAATATTTTGCAGCAGCATTTCTTGCAGAACATTCCAAACTGGTTGCTGAAAATGTAACAGAATCTAAAATAAAAGGAGCCGGTCACTGGATTGTTCAGGAAAATACTGAACAGGTACAAACGGACCTGATTAATTTCTTTAAATAATTATTGTATTGCAATTGTACTAAAAAGCTGTTTTTAGAGTACTGTTATTGCAGAACAAAGCCTACAAATATAATTTGTAGGCTTTTTTTGAAGTATATTTTTAAAATTTTCTTTGGATGGAATGATTACCATGCAATCGGCCTGTAATCTTTAAGGAATTTTCCACACCAATGTTTCCCTGTGTTGATACCATCAAATAAAGGATCCATAACCCTGGCGGCACCATCAACAATATCTAAGGGTGGCTGAAAATCTTCTTCTTCCTGTTTTCTTTTAGCAAGCTCAGCAGGATCTTCATCGGTAACCCAGCCTGTATCTACAGCATTCATGTAAATACCCTCTTTTGCTAAGGTGCCTGCAGCAGTATGCGTTAACATGTTTAATGCTGCTTTTGCCATATTGGTATGCGGATGGCGATCATCTTTATAGCCATAGTAAAACTTGCCTTCCATTGCAGAAACATTTATGATGTGTTTTTGTCCCGTAGTATCTTTTTTCATTACTTCTGCAAGGCGATTGCAGAGTACAAAAGGAGCTACAGAATTTACCAGTTGTACTTCCAGCATTTCGGTTGTTTCGATCTGCCCCAGTTTTAAGCGCCAGCTGTTAGTTTTTCTAAGATCCACCTGTTGTAAGTCTGCATCTAGTTTTCCTTCAGGAAAAACTTCATTTGCCACCAATGTATTATCAAACGAATAAGGTATTTGCGATAATTTAGCAGAAGCCCTCAATCCGATACCGGGTTCCGGCCCATGCCATGTTACAGGCATATTTTGGTTGGAAGATGCACCTACAGTCAATACTTTAAGTTCTTCAAGGCAATTAGTGTGATCAAATAATAAATCCTGTACCTGTTTAGGTAAAGAGTCAACAGGGCGCTCTTCGTTTTCCATTAAATGGGTATAGAATCCTGCCGGTCGTCTTACCGTTTGTGCAGCATTATTGATGAGTATGTCTAATCGCCCATATTTTTGTTCTATAAAATTACAGAAGATCTCAACGCTTGGAATATGTCGTAAGTCTAATCCGTGAATTTTCAAACGGTGTCCCCATTCCATAAAATCAGGCTCTTTAGCAAAACGAATTGCCGAGTCTACCGGAAATCGGGTAGTTGCTATAACTGTGGCACCGCCACGCAAAAGCATTATAGTAATATGATAACCTATTTTTAAGCGCGAACCCGTTACAACTGCAATTTGTCCTTTAACGTTTGCAGTCTGAAAACGTTTTGCATAATTAAAATCCCCGCACTCAGTACACATTGTATCATAAAAGTGATGCATTTTCGTAAATGACGTTTTGCATACATAACAATTTCGGGGTGTCTGTAACTCTAATTGTTCTTTATTTTGCAAATCATTAAGTTCTAATAATTTTGGTGCAATAAAGACACTGGCTTCCCGGGCCTCACGTATTCCGGTTACTTTTCGTGCAGTCCTGTCTTTCTTTTCCTGTTTTCGTTTTGCGGCTAGTTTTCCGTCTTTTTTTCTGCGTAAAAGCTCATCGCGATCGGGTCTTGCGAATTGGCCGGCAGCTTTAATCAGTGCAGTACGCTGGTCTTTTGGAATATCAAAAATCTGATCGGTATTAGTATTTAATGCCGTTAGTAAAGCAATGCAATTCTCTATTTGTTCAAAGCTTATAGCATCCGGAGTTATAAGTTCATCCTTCGTCATCATATAAAATCAGGGTTCAATTCTGGCGCAACTGCCAAGGGTGCAAATATAGTCTTATAATCTCTGTATTTCTTTTTTACTTCTCTGTTTTACAGTTGAATTATTCATATTTGCGTTAAGGGTTCCTGATGTTTATCGGATTGTTTATCAATCCATTCTAATATATAGTCCACATCTTCTTTCCAGGTAGGCTGCGACATTGCAAGATGGTTTCTTCCTTCAAACTCTTTGTATTCAGTTATTGTTCCTTCAGGCTGCCGCTTTATATATCGCTTATAATTTTTCTTGTTCAGCGATGCCGGAATTATATTATCGGTACTGCCGGATATAAACAATAGGGGGGCATGCGGCTTGCGAAAATCAATTTTACCTTGTTTTTTTAGCGCTGCCCTCAGTACCTGGCGTGATTCCGGGACAACAAGCTTATCATAGAAAGCCTTTTGTTCTTTTTCCGGCATCCCGTTAGTAAAAGCATATTGCCATTGCTTAAATGACATTAAGAACGGATTTTTCCTGCTTCTGAAAGGGCCAAGAGGTCCCCATAACGATTTGATAAATGAATATTTTAGTACAAAAACACCTTTAGCAGGAACCGAGTGGTATACAATACCCATGGCACCTTTATTACGTTGCAGCAGTAATTGTACAATTAACCCTCCGAAAGAATGCCCAATCAATATAGGTTTTTGAGGCATTTTATCAATTAGGTTAGCATGGTAATCGACAATTTTCTTAAGGTCATATTCCATTGTCATATTTTCCTTATAACGCTCGCGCAATACGTTGACGGGTCCTGATTTATAGGGCCATTCAGGAACAATAACATCATATCCCTTTTCTTCAAAATATTTTTTCCAGTCTCCCCAGCCTTCACTGGTTACAAATGCTCCGGAAATTAGCATTACAGTTTGCTTTTTTTTATTTACTGTTAATTTCGCTTTTGTTCCGGCAGTTGTTTGTAAGGCCAGCAGTAACAGTACTATGACAGTTACTTTATTCTTAATTAATTTTGAGTTCATGGGATTGATAATTAAAGGTTACATAAGAGGTTATACATATTGCATGCCTTTAATGTAAGTTATTGATTATCAATAGTATTTTTTGTGTATTGATAAAAGTCACATTGTATATCGTGAATTAAGATTTAAAATAGCGAGATATCGCAGTAGAAAATAAATTTAAATATATAGTAAAGCAGCTCTTAGGGCTGCCTTACTTAATCCTGCCTGTTGATGTATATCCAACCGGTAGTATTTTCTCCCGAGTTGAGTTCGATCATGTAAAATCTAACCTCAGTCAGGAAACATGCATGTTTATTATTTTTTTGATATTTCAAAAGTGACTTGCCACGATTTTTCTTCTTCGGGTCTACGGGATTTATCTCTGGTTGGCTTCGATAAAATAAAATCATATTTAATAAACGACCAATAATTGCAGGCGTTTAAGGAAGGGAGAAATGTCAAAGTAAACTTAATTTACTTTCTTTTACAGTTTCAGAAACCTATTTTAGGTGTGAAAATTTTTTAAAACTAAATTACTAACATCTATGAAAAACTCATTTTATGCAACAGCGCTTTCAGCTGTTTTTTTAAGTTTGCTGTCATGCGGCGATGATGACAAATCGGACACTGCTCCGGTGGTAACCGGTCCACCCGTTGAAACCTCTGATCCTAATACAAGTTACGAACCAGCATTTGATGGACAGACACGTGCCAATGGAGCTATGACAACCACTGCATATACATATAACATTATAACTTCCGGACTATCCTCTCCATGGGGAATTACAGGCCTGCCGGATGGGAGATTGCTTGTTACTGAAAAAGGGGGTAGTTTACGCATAGTTACTCAGGAAGGACAGATAAGTGCCCCGATTGGGGGATTGCCGGCTGTTAACTCCGAAGGACAGGGCGGATTGCTGGGTTTATGCCTTGATCCTGATTTTACATCAAACAGGATGGTGTACTGGGTTTTTTCTGAAGCCGTAACCGGAGGTAATGTTAGCGCTGTTGCTAAAGGAAGGTTGGCAAGCAATGAAGCAAGTATAGAATCGGCTACAGTTATTTATCGTGCAAATCCTGCAAATGCGAGTACGCTGCATTATGGAGGCCGTATATTATTTGATAGAGACGGAAACCTTCTTGTTAGTACCGGAGAGCGTTCTGTGCTGGAGACACGTCCGTTAGCGCAATCAATTACATCAGGTCTTGGTAAAATTATTAGAATAACAAAAGATGGTCAGCCAGCCGCGGGTAATCCCGGTTTCTCAGGAACAGGGGCCTTACTTGAACTGTATAGCATAGGACACAGGAATCCTCAGGGAATTGCGCTTCACCCTGTTACAGGTGACCTTTGGCAAAGCGAACATGGCCCACGTGGAGGAGATGAGATTAACCTTGTAAAGTCAGGCAAAAATTATGGCTGGCCTGTTATCACATATGGCATCGAATATGGTGGAGAAGCTATTGGCGATGCTATTCAGCAAAAGGAAGGTCTGGAACAGCCTGTTTACTATTGGGATCCTGTGGTATCCCCTAGTGGTATGACATTTTATAAAGGAAAGCGTATACCAGAGTGGGAGAATAATTTATTTATCGGGACACTTAGTGGTGCACATATCGTAAGGCTTATCCTCCATAACAATCGAGTAGTAGGAGAGGAAAGGCTTCTTTCAGGTGAAGGACAGCGTTTCAGGGACATTACCCAAACTGCTGATGGCGCAATGTATGCGGTTACTGACCAAGGAAGGCTATATAAGATTGATAAGCAATAAAAAGTATTTGTTTATCTAATAATTACAAGTGGTTGTTAATTTAGAAATATACTTACTAAAATAAGAATGGGCTGTATCAAAAATGATACAGCCCTAATTTTTAAACAAATATGATGCTAGCCTTTTGAATTGCCATTCTCGATATTTTGTAAACAAATTTGGGTTTATGATGCTATACAGCAGTACACAAATTTAGCTTGCTTGTTACCATTTATAGCAGTAATACCTTGTTTTTAGATATTAATTAATGAAGGTTATTGCAATCAGTGGGCATGCTTATATCTTTGTATAGTAGCTAGCTCCGAGTAATATTTACTGACTTTCATAAAGTTGATAAACTTACCAACTTTATGCATCAAATAATCATACCTTACTACAATTTTTATCTTTCTTTAAGGTACATTGGGGAAAATTAAAAAAGTCAAAAAAGAATATTTTTTAAAAAAGATAGATTTTCTTATTGTTTCCGATGCATTTACTTTCTAGCAATTGTAGGTTTTTTCAAAGAGCCAGACATCTTAAAATACCGTTAAACATAATAAACAACCCAATATTGTTCTTAAGTGCATCTTAGAGGCACGTTATTGTTACACCAAAATACACTTTAATTGCACCTACGATTTTGTGCGCTTTTGCAAATTTGAACATTGAAGGTGTAAATAAAAAAACCTGCAAACGTTCAGATTTGTCAGTACCCAACGACTTTTGGATATTGATTTGCCTGTATATAATGTGATTGATTTTTGATCGAGTGATAGTTTTATATAAATGAGCTGGTCACCATTCAATTTTTTTCAGTCTTGAGATAAAAAGTTGCTTTTAACATAATCATGTAAATTACACTACTTGATTTAAAATAACTATGCCTTCGGTAAATCTAGGAGAATTTTTTACATCCTTTATCCTATCATCTAAAGCCTTTTTGAAGATAACCTAAAATAATGATAATTTTAAAGGGGATATTAACTGAAAAACAAAACCCTTTAAATCTTATGATTTAAAGGGTTTTTAGCGGAGGAAGAGGGATTCGAACCCCCGGACCTGTTACAGTCAACAGTTTTCAAGACTGCCGCAATCGACCACTCTGCCATTCCTCCAATATGTGTCGCAATTCGTTGTCTTATTGCGGTTGCAAATATAACAAGGTTTTTCGGTTTTGCAAATGAATATCGCTTTATTTTATTGATAAAAATGAACTATTATAAATACCAATATAACTGATTGTGTTTGTGGAATTAATTAGAAATAGGTTCTGTCGCATTTACATACATGTTTTACCTTTTGTATTTAAAATCTTTATTTCATAAATAATAAAGGTCATCGCTATCCAAAATCGATCATTCTTGAGGCTGTATATTTTAAGCTTAGATTTACTTTAAGCTATGAGGATGTTGGAGCCGATAATGGAGATGCGTGGCGTTCAGTTTGACCCCATGCTACAATACAGTGTCGGGTGTATAGGTATACACTATTTATTAAAGAACATATGAACAAGAGGACGAAAAGAGTAGGGGTATGGCTGGAAGATGGATGAAACATATATAAAAGTGAAGGTTGTTTGGTTTTATCTGTACAGGGCAGTTGATATATAGGTAATGTAATTGATTTTCTGTTATTTTGGTAGGCTCTAAAGCATAGTTTTCGGATCATCAAAAAGTACCAAAATAAACTATTCAACTTTTTTGATACTACTTTAGAATAGTCAGGTTGTTCAAGTGATTATGCCTTCTTTGGTAAGCTACCTCAATGGAAATAATAACAAGAATGGTAAAAGAAGAAATAGTCTTGTTATAGATGAATTATTCGCTCAAGATAAAGAGCGTAAGGAGCAATTAATGGAGTTAATTTACTATCCAAGACTGCTTTCTAAATTAGAAAGGCAAAAGGTAGAAACGTATTTGTCTATAAAGTATGGGATATCAATTTCAGATCAAGTTGACTACCTTAATTCAAAATGTACTTGATAATATAAATAGGGTATAAAAGCAAAAATCCTTTAATTTCATCACTAATTGGTTATCCTTGATTGCGGTAAACAAACTATCATTTACTGTTCAGTATTGGTTGTAAAATGCGCGACTAAAATAAGGCTAAAAACTAATAATTCAGTGCAGTGAAGATTGTAAATAGTACTTATTTTGAAAATTTCAGTGTATATATTTACTGACGTATAAACTCACAACTTTTTACGTTGGTTTCTCAAATATCAAATGATCCTCACCATCTTCGTTTATTTGAATCAGACATAAATAGTTATTAGTGCTTTTTACTATTTTTCATTCGCTACTAAGTTCAGACGGGCAGGAACTCATTCGAGGTGTGAAAGGGCAGTAGGAGCAGTGAGCTAACATAATAGTAAGGATTTACTTTGCTGGTTCAGGCTGGCCCTCGGGTGTAATTCGCGATTGAGAATAAAAGTAAAAAAGACCGTCCTAAGGCTATCTTTTTAATATTTTCTAAAGCCTTTTTTTTGTTTAACCAGAAATATGTTATTCTCCGATTAACATATTTAGATATGGATTGTACTGAGGGTATAAACGTTTTTCTTTAACCATTCTTAATACAGTGGTAACATCATCCATGACTAACCACCTTAAGTTTGCAATTCTTATGTAGATGCTAATGGATGTTAAGTTTACTATTCCAGTATTATTTTGTGTTATAGCAGTTTGGGTTTGGCCTTCATTTGATTTTTATCAAAGTGATTATTATGAAGATGAGTTTCGTACCATAATCACATCGCAGGCTGATGTACTAACTAAAGATATTGAGATTCTTAACAGTATTGCCGTTGCTTACAGGCAGGGAGATGCCTCCATTGAGCAGCTTCGCGACCAGTTAACAACTACAAGGCTTACGTTTAAAAAATCTGAAGGGATACTGGAATATTACTTTCCCAAACATGTAAAATCTTATATAAATGGGCCACCGCTTAACCATCTGGATCCCTATCCTGTTAAAGAGGAATTCAATACTAACAACTATTATGGTATCAGTCCTTCTGAATACAGTAAAACGCTTCCTATAGATCATCTTAATACCGATCATTATCGCGGACAGCAGCGTGTAGTAGTGCCGGTAGGTTTACAGGTATTGGATGAAACTGTTTTTGCAGAGAGTGATGTCAATGTTGAAGAGGTGGTAAAGCTGACGGCAGGGCTGAAGGAAACCTATGCAGTATTAGTAGAGGCATTAAAAAAACGGAACTACTACTACGAACACGAAATTATGGAAGCGGTAAGATTAGAGCTGATTCGTGTTTTTACAATGGGTATTACAGGATTCGATACTCCGGGTTCGCTTAATGCAATGGACGAGGCAGCGTCATCCCTAAAAGGTATGCAGGAAGTAATCATGCCCTTAACACATAGGCTTACACAAACCGAAAGAGAACAGTTAAAAGGAGGCTTTAAAAAAGCTATGTCTTATCTCAATAAAAATAATGACTTTGATAAATTTGACAGGCTTACCTTTCTGACAGAATATGTAAATCCATTGTATTCGGCATTGCGCCAAATGCAGCTAAGTCTTCATATAAAAAGTACAGCCGAGATAAGCGGGGAAACTACCTCGTGGAATGCATATAGTTCCGGTATCTTTGCAGAAGATTTCCTGGATCCGTACTATTATACATTGCTCAAAAAGACAGACGACAGCAATGCTCTTAGAGAACTCGGAAAGCAGCTATTCTATGATACTTCGTTAAGCAATAATGGCAAGATGAATTGTGCTTCGTGCCACCGCCCTGAAATGGCATTCACTGACGGAGTTCCAAAGTCATTGGCAAGTGTTGAAGGGAAAACAGTTCTTCGCAATTCACCTTCTCTTATTAACGCTGTTTTCTCGGATAAATACTTTTATGACCTGCGTGCTGTTGACCTTGAAGAGCAGGCAGAACATGTTATCGAAAATCACCTTGAGTTCAATACAAATTTTGATGACCTGGTTAAAAAGCTTGGTAGTACTCCTTTATATAAGGAGTTGTTTGAAAAGGCTTTTGGTAATAGTGCTGAAGTTACCCGTTACCGTTTTTCGGCTGCATTATCATCCTATGTTGCCTCGTTACGATCATTCAACAGTACTTTTGACCGTTATGCACGTGGCGAGATAAAGAAGGTTTCTCCAGAGGTTAAACTCGGTTTTAATCTTTTTACCGGTAAAGCGGGTTGTGCTACCTGTCATTATGCTCCTTTGTTTAGTGGATTAGTGCCACCATTATATCATGAAAACGAAAGTGAAGTTCTGGGAGTGCTTGCAAAGCCAAATACATTAGATGTAGACCATGATTTTGGGAGGATAGGGAATATGACCACGGAAGATAACGAAGAGATATACAGGGGATCGTTTAAGACGGTGACTGTTCGAAACGTGAAACTTACTGCACCCTATTTCCATAATGGAGCATACAATACCCTGGAAGAAGTAATTTCTTTTTATAATAAGGGTGGAGCCGCCGGTTTAGGCCTTACTTATGAAGTACCTAACCAAACGCTGCCGCCGGATCATCTTGATCTTTCTAAAAAAGAAATTGCTGCCCTAATTGCTTTTATGGAATCTCTTACAGATAACGCAGTTTCATCTTATGGCAAACGCTGATTTTACTTAACCTAAAATCAAAATGCAAATTCCGGTAAAGTTGTGATAATAGAGTAAAGAGGGGTTAGCCCATTGTTAAGGCTTGTATTCTTTAGGATTTCGGGATAAAATTCTAAAAATATTGAATAATAATGTTTTTAGTGATTACTGTTTTAGTGATACTTTAAAAGGCATTGCTTTTGTGTAGTATTTTTCTTCATTTTCTCTAAGTTACCTTAACATAAAACCCTTGTAATTATTACTTTTCGGTAATACAACCTTAAAGCCGTTTATAGAACCGCAGGCATTTGACAGAACTACTTTTGGCGCTTAATCTTTAATTTATTAACTAATGCCAAACATGAAAAAGAAATTACTCTTTTTAAGTTTATTGTTTTGCCTTGGATTGAGCTATGGGTTGCAAGCCCAGATCATTCCCGGAGATTCAATTGTGTATGGCCCCATGATGAGCCCACCTTATAATAATAAGGTCAGGGTATGGGTGCTTACCAAAAACAACACAGGCTCAGGAAATGCTTTATCCATTTCCATGTCTGAAAATGCCGCACCGGGCACACTTCTAACCGGTACGGTTTACAATTCTGATACCCGTTTAGGGTATAACCTACGCTCTTTTGAGTACACTAACCTGGTGCCTGGTGGTAATTATACCGCTAAGCTAATGGTAAATGGTGCTGCATCAAACAGAGTGGCAACTATCAGAAATGAACAGGAGATCGTAGATGATTTTGAGTTTCTTTCTGGCGGCTGTGGTAGAATATACGACCTTACACGTTGTATAGACATACCGGAGTCTGCGACACATATTAACGGTGACCCCAACATGTTTAACATTATGGCGCAGGAAGGCAGCGACATGATGGTTTGGTTGGGCGATGCTGTCTATCTTTTAGGCCTTCAGCATGCTATGGGACAGTGTCCTGACGGTGGAGACGATTGGGCTAACAAAGACATGGCTTTTGCACGTTACATGTTCTACAGGGATTATCACGATAACCTGACTAAGGCTATGCCTCAGCTGGCGATTACCGATAATCATGACACAGGGCCTAACGAGTTTAACAAAACCATGCCTACCCTTGGAGAAATGAAAGAGATCTTTAAAGACTGGTGGCCAAACCCGGAGTATAAAAGTACTGCTGAAGGTCCGGGTCTTTTCTCTTCATATGTCTACAAAGATGTTGAGTACTTTTTGTTAGACAACCGTAGTTACCGCGATGGTACGTTGGCACATCTTGGTCCTGACCAGATGGCTTGGTTTAAAGGTGCATTACTTGCATCTACAGCTAAATTTAAAGTGATCATTAACGGTACGCCTACTTTTGAGCGTAACTGTGGTGGTAGGAACTTTTGTGCAAGTGCGCAGGGTACAGAGCTTGTAAATTTTATCAGGGAGAACAACATTAACGGTGTTCTGTCGCTTAGTGCCGACATTCATGAGCAAAAATTCATGATACGTGAGGGGAGTGATACCAAGTATCCGTTGTATGATATTCTGTCGGGTAACCTTAACTCTGATATTGGTAACGGACAGCACAACGTAAATTACGGAAGCGATTACCTTATGACAGGTGTTAAGCAAACGTATTTAAGGATTAATGTATTTGGTCCTGAAGATGACCGTAGGATGAAAGTAGAATATGTAGGCCCTACGGGTGTAGCATATTTTGAAACGATCATTCACGAAGACATGCTGACAAGTAAGAATGAAGATGCACTGAAACTTCAGCTGAATCTTAGTAACTCTGTTGCTGATGCTTCTACTTACAACCATGTAGCGACTGCTACAGGACATGCATTTGTAAATGATAAAGATGGTGTGGCTAATGAGGCAGTTGCTTTTTCGGCAAATACATCGGTTACTATACCAAACGCTTTATCGCTAAACTTCCATAACCGTCCGTATAGTTTAGGATTCTGGGTTAACCCAACTGAATTTACAGCAAACGGATCGACAATACTATCTAACGGTGCTGCAGGTACAGGTGTATCTTTTGGTATAGATACTAATGGTAAACTTACATATAAGGACCATGCGTCTAACACTACCTACACAAGCCAGTACAGCCTGTTGCCTCATACATGGGCATATATAGTATGGAAGTATGATAACGTAAGAAGAAAACTTACGCTTTATTATAATGGCTTTGTTATCCAGTCATGGAGTAACGTGATCTCTCCGGTAGCATCGGCTGCTGAGATTAAAGTTGGTAACAATTTTGAAGGTAAAAAGTTCATTGGTGCTCTTGACAAATTAGTACTTCACGGAAGGATCATCTCTGATGACAGCATCCTAAACGAAGCTGATTTTGAAACGACACGTGGTGAAGTGCTTAAAGTTGCGGGTGCTCCGCAAATGGCAATTCCTGGATCGGTAATCAATCCTTTACTGGCTAATAACTTCTCGATACAGTTTTGGGCTAAGCTTAACGGTGACCCGGGTACTAACTTTAAGATGGTTGCAAGTAACGGAAGGGTAAACAATAACTCTACAGGTATATCTTTTGAGTTTCCGGACAGTAACAAGCTTAATGTAGTTATTGGTAACAATACATCTGGCTGGAATACAATTTCTGAGCAGGGTGCTGCATGGAATGTAGGCGAATGGAACCAGGTAACAGTTACTGCTGTTAAGAACGGACAGCTTAAATATTATGTAAATGGTGAGTTTGTAGCCCAAACCAATTTTGGGCAGTACATAGGCAACAACTGGGGTCTTGGCCTTGGTTACAGCCCTGCATATACAGGAGCAGTTCAGGCTGAGCTTGACGACCTGCGTATTTGGGACAAAGCCCTTACACCTGAGGAAATTAAGCAAACAATGCACTATGCCCTTACAGGTACAGAACAAAACCTTGCATTATACTATGATTTTGCACCAACTACAGAAGGCGCAAATACTATCACAAGTAAAGGAAGTCTTCCTCATGTAGTAACACTTAATGGTGGTACGCTTGCGCCGGCTACATCTCCTGTTGCTAATCTTGCAGCAAATTACCAGAGTGTGGTAAAAGGTAAATGGAGCAAAAACAATACAGTTAACGTAGGTGGTTTAAGCCTGCCGGATAATATTACGAATTACGCAAGTAACGTGGTAATTGGAAAAAACAACGATACTGATGTTGCTGCATTACCGGGTAGCTCTACGCTTTCTTACCTTAAAGGAGGATGGAAGATAGACCCTGTAAGCAACCCGTTTGCTACAGTAAAAATTAACCTTGCAGAGGCATTGGTTAAGTATGATTCTATAAGCAATGTAGCAGGTAAATACCTGTTGCTTAAAAAAGAAACGGAAACGTCTTACCTTACTGTTGCTGAAGGCGATTTTGACGGACAAAACGCTACTTTCCACAATGCAAACCTTACCGAAGGTGAATACTTCCTTGGATGGAATGTTGCTACCTTTAGCATGGGTAGGGGTGGTGCAATATCACTAACAGGCAGCCATCAGGTAGCTATACCTCATGCTGACATCAACCCTACGCTAACAGGTGAGTTTACTATGGAATTCTGGGTAAACATGACTCAGGATCCTGCTAATAACACTCCGCTGGTATCTAATCACGGAAGGGTAAACAATAACACAACAGGACTTTCGATTGAAATGCCGGATAACAACAGTATATCTGCTGTATTTGGAACAAACACGAGCAATTGGAACAGTATCAATTCCGGTACTCCGCTTATTATTGGCGAATGGAACTATGTAACTGTTACGGCTAAACCAGGCGAATTAATTAAGCTATACCTTAATGGTGAACTTAAAGCTCAAAGCGCTTATTCTGCTTTCTCGCCTAATAGTAACTGGAATTTTGCCATAGGCAGAAGTATCAATTACAACAGCCAGACTATTTCTAAAATGGACGAATTCCGTATTTGGAATAAAGTGAAGACGGCTGAAGAGATTAAAGCTCAAATGCATTATGGTATAAAAACAGTTGACAATAATCTTGTTTATAACCTTACTTTCGATCAGGAAAATAATGGTGCTATAGACAATACAGGTACAAAAGGCGGAACTATTGCCTATACCAATTCACAGATTATTGACGCCAACAGCCCGGTTGCAGACCTTAATGATGCTTTTCCTAAAGTTGCGGGAAGCTGGAGTATTATGAATGGAACCGATAACGGCTTATATGTTAAGACAGATATAGACAGTTTTACTGCTAACCTTATTACAGGCCGTAATGCTGATAGTACTGTATTGCCTCTTGGTACTGTAGAAGATACTTCTTATGTAAAAGGAGGATGGAACTTTAACGCTCTTAATCTTGAAACGGCTACTCTTCAGGCTGATCTTTCTAAGATATTTGCCAATCCTACGCAAATCGATAATCTTGCTGAGCAGTTTATGCTTATAAAAGGAGATCCTGCAAGCAACTACCAAACCGTTGCAACAGGAGTATCTATAGATGGTAAAATTGATTTTGCAAATGTTGCCCTTACACCGGGTAACTATTACCTTGCTTTTGAAACCGATGTTAACTCGGTAATTGCTCAGCAGGGTGGTGCGCTTAACCTGACTGCTAACCATTCGGTAACTGTTCCTAAAGAAGGTGTAAATGCGGCATTATCAGGTCCGTTTACTATTGAGCTTTGGGCCCGATTAACAGAACCTGCCGGAGGTAACACTAAACTTGTTGGGTTTACAAGCCTTACAGGTGGTAACTTTGGTTGGGAAATGGAATTCCTTAGCAACCAGACACTACAAACCATTACAGGTAAAGGTGCTGCGGGAGGATGGAACTCATTAAATTCTACTCATGTATGGAAACTGAACGAATGGAACCATACGGCGGTTACATTTACACCAAACGGTGAGTTTAAGTTTTATATCAACGGTGAGCTTGCTAGCAGTACGCCGGTAACTCAGTTTACACCAAATGCAAACGATCTTGCTTTTGGTAAAAACATTGCAAACAACGCTCCTACAAGAAGTACTATAGATGAGTTCAGGATATGGACTAAAGCAAAAACGATCGAAGAAATTCGTGAAGATATGCACTTAACACTTCCTGTAGGTACGGCTAACCTGCCATACAACTATACATTTAACCACGATAACAGCGGTTTTATAGTAAACAGCGGTTCGCAGCAGGTTGAAGTTGCCTATACAAATGCAGCTATTATTCCTGCTACAGATCCTGTGCGTGATATGGAAGCGCCTTTCCGTAATAAAGTTGCGGGTAACTGGAGCTTAAAAAATGATAACAGGAATGGTCTTTACCTTGCAGATGTTATTGATAATAAAGATAACAACGTTGTAATAGGTAAACAAACAGGCGGAGAAGTACTTCATATACTTAACGAAACGGCAAATGATACACTATACCTTAGCACGCCTTGGAAAATGGCTACGCTTTATATAGAAAATGGTTCGCCAAAGGCCGATCTGTCTAAGATATTTACAAACCTTAACGATGTACAGCTAATAGCCCAAACGTATTTCTTACTAAAAGGCAACCCTGCAAATGCTTTAGAAATTGCTGCGACAGGTACTAAGCTTGGTAATATCGTTACGTTCTCTGAAATGGCTATAGATGGTACGCCGGTATATCTGGCATGGAAAAACGAACCGGAATATCCTGTAGGTACTTTCCCTATTGCTTCACAAAGCATATGGAAATATAACGACAGCGGTGCTAACCTTGGTACTGACTGGAGAACTAATGAATATGACGATGCGACATGGTTATTTGGTAACGGAATTCTTGGTTATGGAGATCCTAACCAGAATACTACTCTTAGCTATGGCGGAAATGCACAAAACAAACATATCACTACTTACCTAAGACATACCTTTAATGTGGAAGATGCTGCTGCAATAGGCACACTTAAATTTAAAGTGCTTAGGGATGATGGTGTTGTAGTATATGTAAATGGTGTTGAAGCGTTCAGGGATAATATGCCTCAGGGAGAGATCACGTCTGCTACGGTAGCGCTTGCTGCTGTAAATGATGCTGCTGAAACTACTTTCTACGAATTCTCAACGGCTAACCTGTTACAAACAGGAGAAAATGTTATAGCAGTAGAGCTTCACCAGGCAGCTGCGAACAGCTCTGACCTTGGCTTTGATATGGCAGTAGATTTCGATCTTCCTCCATTAGCTCCGTCTGCATACCCACTACCTAAAGGAAGTGAATGGACCTACCTGGATAACGGAACTGATCAGGGAATAGCGTGGAGTGCTCCTGCGTTTAATAACGCATCATGGAAAAAAGGAACTGCACCTCTTGGTTATGGAGACCCAATGAAAACTGTAATATCTTTTGGTCCTAGTTCATCAAGCAAATACATTACTTCATACTTTTCAAGAGATGTAGAGGTGAACACTGCTGATCTTACTGATACGGTAGAGTTTGGTATCCGAAGAGATGATGGTGCTATTGTATATGTAAATGGTGTTGAGGTTATTCGCGACAACATGCCTGCGGGAGCCATCATCTACACTACAAATTCGGCGACTACTATTGATGGTGCCGATGAGAAAAGGTACCAGATATACTTTATACCTAAAGCAGCATTTGTTGATGGTATAAACAGGATTTCGGTTGAAATACATAACCGTGACCAGTCAAGTTCAGACATTGGTTTTGATCTTTATGTACAAAATACTCAGGATCTTGCTATAACATGTCCGGAACCGCATATAGGGTGTTTTACATCTATAGCACCTACACCACAGCTTAACAATTTGATTATTTCTACTGATCACCGTTTCCAAATGTTATTTAAGGAAGGAACTCCTTACATGACGGGAGGTGGTAACGTACCGGGTAATCATGATTATGCAGGTTATGTTCCGGTAAACGGAAGCAGTACTTCAGGTTATCTTTCGGTAAACCAAGAAAACACACCGGGAGGAGTTTCTATGCTAACGTTACACCTGAACGAAGAAGAGAATCTATGGGTTGTAGACGATTCTAAAGCAGTAGATATGTACAACAGTAACCTTGTAACTACTTCCAGAAACTGTTCGGGTGGTGTTACACCATGGGGTACTATCGTTACCAGTGAAGAAGATACAGCTGGCGGAGATGCAAACGGAGACGGCTACCAGGATCTTGGATGGCTTGTTGAAATTGATCCGGTTACTGCTAAAGTTAAAGAGCATGGTAACGGCTATCAGGAAAAACTATGGGCCATGGGTAGGATGAATCACGAGAACGTGGTTATCGCTGCCGATCAGAGAACTGCTTATTATGGCGAAGATGGTGGTACACATTGTGTTTACAAATTTGTAGCCGATACACCTGGAGATCTTAGCGCCGGTAAAGTATATGTTCTAAAACTTGACCTTGAATTATCTAACGATGAGCCAAGCTCTTCGATAGCAACATGGGTTCAGGTACCTAATACGACAAAAGCTGATCGTAATAACCTGAATACAGTAGCTGCAAACCTTGGAGGTACAAGATTTAATGGTGTTGAAGATTGTGAGATCAGCCCGTTAGATGGTAAGATATACTTTGCATGTAAAGGTCTTAACCGTGTATATCGCTTTAAAGATAACGGTGATACCATTACAGAATTTGAAACTTTCATCGGGGGTAGGAGCTATGAGCTGGAAACAGCTAATGGTACCGTTACCGAAGACTGGAGAGATGGTAATGATAACCTTACTTTTGATGATAAGGGTAACCTTTGGGTACTTCAGGATGGTGGACTTAATTACATTTGGGTAGTGCGTCCTGACCATACACAGAGCCATCCTAATGTTAAGCTGTTTGCTTCTATGCCAGCGGGCTCAGAACCTACCGGATTAACATTTACACCGGATTATAAGTATGGTTTCTTCTCTGTACAGCACCCTAATGGGAACAATGCACAGCAGATGGATGCCACTTTTGGAAACATTAACTTCAATGCTTCGGCAACTATAGTGTTCTCACTAGACAGAGATTTGGGAGCGCATGCTCCGGTAGCTGATTTTACAGCAGATGTAACAGTTGTTGAGGAAGGTGAAACCGTAACCTTTACCGATCTTAGTACCAATACCCCTACAACATGGGCATGGACATTTGAAGGTGGAGAACCGGCAACTTCTACAGAAGCATCTCCTACAGTAACCTATAATACTGCAGGAACTTACAATGTAAGTTTAGTAACATCTAACATTGCAGGAACAAGTGCTACTGCAGATAAAGTTGATTACATACTTGTTGAAGAGGTACTGGGAACAGGTACTCCAAATCCGCTTAAGGATATGGTTAGCCTTTACCCGAATCCAACTAATGGTGTAGTTACCATTGATGTAAACAATGATGCAGGAGACGATATTTCTGTTGAGGTGTTTGATATTACCGGTAGGAAAGTGTCTGAAACCAAAGGACAATCTACCGGTGGAAACCAAAAAATAGAACTTGACCTCTCAGCAGTTTCAGGGGAACAGGTATTTGTAATCCGCGTGCATGTGGGGGACAAAACAGGAACCTATAAACTACTGAAAAAACAATAAATAGTTAGGGTAATTTGTTTTTTTGAAAGCGGGGAGCCGGCAATTTTGCCGGCTCCCTTTATTTACATTAACTTGAATGCAGAAAATACATAACCGACAAAATATGGAATGCACACATGACAAAAGGGCTGATTTTCGATCAGTTGACTACCTACTTTATGTTTAGCATGCTTTCTATAACTGTAATATTTATTGTTTCATTAAAGAAAGGAAATATGGCTCTGTCGCATTTATAAATACATTTATCTTTAGTCTTTAAAATTCTTCATTTCATGAATACTAAAGGTCATTGCTTTCCTAAATCGATTATTCTTCAAGCAGTATATTTTAAGCTTAGGTTTACATTGAGCTATAGGGATGTCGAAGAGACAATGAAGATGCGCGGCATTCAGGTTGACCATGCTACGATTCAGTGTTGGGTGTATAAGTTTACGCCCATTTATAGAGTTGCAAATGAAAAAGAAAAAACTCGTAGTTGGGAAGAGTTGGAGGATGGATGAAACATATATTAAAGTCAAAGGCGTTTGGTGTTATTTATATAGGGCAGTTGACAAATCAGGTAATACAGTTGATTTTCTGTTGACCAGAAGAAGGCAAAGGATGAGTGCTTAGTCTTTCCTAATCGATTACTAATAATTGTAAACCAATAGTAATTACTATTGACAAAAGTGGTTCCAATACAGGAGCTATTAAGGTTTATAACATACGTTCATTCTCTAAAATTAAGATTAGACAATGTAAATATTTAAATAATATTGTGGAGCAGGATCATCGTTTTATTAAATGGAGAATACAAAATAGTTTAGGCTTTAAAAGTTTTGAATCAGCTAAGAGGACATTGAATGGAATTGAAGTTTTGCATATGTTGAGGAAGAATCAGATGATTAATCCTGGCACAACTATGTTCAAATCGTTCTGTAAACTGGCAGCATAATTTAAAGAGCTTCAATTTCTTGGACTTTAATAAACAGATGCGACAGAACCTACAAAAAAAATGTTACAATAAAATTAATATATATGAATATAGAATATCTAAAATTACTTAAAATCCATAATAAAATAGGTCGTTTTGCTAATGAAGGAATATCTGAAGCTGAAATTGCTCAATTGGAAGGACTATATAATAATGGAAATCCATTTCCAAAAGTTTTAAAAGAACTCTTGTTTCTTGCCGGTAACTATTGCAATGTATTAGATTATAATATTTATGATAGCCAGCAAGAATTGCAGGATGATCAACGCAATGAGCTTGAAGAGGATGGTGTTATAATTTCACGTCCTTATTTCTTTGTAGATCTCTCATCACATGGTTTGCCGGGTTTTATTTTTTTGGATGAAGGAGAGAATCCACAATTGAATCAAATTATAAATGCGCCTAGCCAAAGTAATTATTATCGTAGAACCGGTGGTACGTTACAAAATCTGATAGATAGCAGAATCAAAAATTATTTAGATGGTTTTAATCCTTTTTAAATAAAAGCTAAGAGGTTCTGTCGCATTTATAAATACATTTATCTTTAGTCTTTAAAATTCTTCATTTCATGAATACTAAAGGTCATTGCTTTCCTAAATCGATTATTCTTCAGGCAGTATATTTTAAGCTTAGGTTTACATTGAGCTATAGGGATGTCGAAGAGACAATGAAGATGCGCGGCATTCAGGTTGACCATGCTACGATTCAGTGTCGGGTGTATAAGTTTACGCCCATGTATAGAGTTGCAAATGAAAAAGAGAAAACTCGTAGTTGGGAAGAATTGGAGGATGGATGAAACATATATTAAAGTCAAAGGCGTTTGGTGTTATTTATATAGGGCAGTTGACAAATCAGGTAATACAGTTGATTTTCTGTTGACCAGACGAAGGCAAAGGATGAGTGCCCAGTCTTTCCTAATCAAAGCGATTACTAATAATTGTAAACTTATAATTAATATTGACAGAAGTGGTTCCAATACTGGAGCTATCAAGGTTTATAATATACGTTCGTTCTCTAAAATTAAGATTAGACAATGTAAAAATTAAATAATATTGTGGAGCAGGATCATCGTTTCATTAAATGGAGAATACAAAATAGTTTAAGCTTTAAAAGTTTTGAATCAGCTAAGAGGACATTGAATGGAATTGAATTTTTGCATATGTTGAGGAAGAATCAGATGATTAATCCTGGGACAACTATGTTCAAATCATTTTGTAAACTGGCAGCATAATTTAAAGTGCTTGAATTTCTTGGACTTTAATAAACATATGCGACAGAACCGTATATATACCTGATGCTTGTTTCTTTTTTTGCCGGCTTCATAAAAAAGCTTAGCCCAAAACTTGTCTCTAACATAATTCAATGTTTTTAATTAATAAATATAAGATTATGTCGTTCTTCAGTCAAGTCGTTAACCTGCTTTATGTGTTGTAGTACAGGTGATTAGGTGCGGTTCTGGTGCAAATTCGGTGCACTTTTTCGGTGAGGCAAAATTGCACCGGAAACTTTGGGCACTTTTGAAAATTTTGCTTGTTGCAGGGAAAATAAAAAAGCCTGCAAATATCAAAATTTGCAGGCTTTAAAGGCTTTTCGAGACGTTTTGTGCGTTTTTGGCAACTTTGAAAAGTGTGCCTTAAACCGTCTTCGTGGAATCGCCGGGAATCGAACCCGGGTCCAAACAGGGAAGCAAAGAGCTTTCTACACGTTTATTTTCCGCTTAGTTTTTCGATGTTACGCAAGGCCGGAAACTGCCACATAACACTTATCTTCAGTTTTCTCGAAGCCTCCGCGAAGCGAAGAGACTTCCAGGTTTATTTTTACGGTTCCCCTATACAAAACGCCACAAACCAAGGCTTTTTAGGAGAATCTCGCTTTCCTGCCTTGCAGGAACGAGGCTAATCTTACTTTAATTTAGATTATGCAGCTAGAGCGTAGTTATTTTCGCCGTTTAAAAGTTCGAAGTCGATGAATTAACGAGAACCAACTCCTGTTCTCGACGTGCTTACTGTTCATTTCGGCCTGCTGTCAAAACCAGTCGACCCCATGTCTGTAATAATAGTTCTACGATACAAATATAGTACCAAACTATAGTGCAAATATAATGATATTTTTCTCTAATATTTATTGGTGAAGGGATGAAATACTGTTATATTTGAAAACATTTTTAATGTTACTGTTATATTATTAAAAAGGTAACGTTTGAGATGGTTTAAACTAACAAAGTGGCTTAGAAAAAAAACTGATTGCAAATGAAATTTGGTATTATAACGGAAAGGAAATCGCCACCTGATAAAAGAGTTGTTTTTTCACCTGAAAAACTGGAGGCGCTGAGGGAAAAATACCCATCTGCTGAGATTAAAATTGAATCATCAGCGATTCGCATTTTTAATGATTCGGAGTATACTTCTAAAGGTTTTGAAGTAAGTGATGACATGTCTGATTGTGATGTTTTAATAGGAGTAAAAGAAGTTCCTGTTGATTTTTTGATACCTCACAAAAAATATATATTCTTTTCTCATACTATAAAGAAACAGCCGCATAACAAAAAAATGCTGCAGGCTATTATAGATCAGGAGATCGACCTTTATGATCACGAAACATTTGTTGATGCTAACGGTAAACGTTTGATTGGCTTTGGCAAATATGCTGGCAATGTAGGTGTATACAATGGCTTCAGGGCTTTTGGACTTAAATATGAGATTTTTAACCTGCCTAAAGCTGAAACATTACCGGATAAAGCTACACTTATAGCACGATTAAAAAAACAGATATTGCCTTCAATCAAAATTGTACTTACCGGACATGGTAAAGTAGGTATGGGAGCAAAGGAAATGCTTGATGGAATGAAAATCAAAGAAGTATCTGTAGAAGATTATTTCTCTAAAAATTATAGTGAGCCTGTATATGTTCATATAGATGTTGAGCATTACAATAAAAGAAAAGACGGAGCGGCATTTGATAAAGATGATTTCTACAAAGATCCGTCAGGTTATATATCAGATTTTGCACGTTTTGCAAATACGTCTGATATGTTTATTGCGGGGCATTTTTATGGAGCCGGTGCACCTGTAATTTTATCGGCAGAGATGATGAAGTCTGCAGATAACCGTATAAAGGTTGTTGCTGATATTTCATGTGATATTGCTGGGCCTATTGCCTGTACATTGAGATCTTCGACAATTGCTGAACCATTTTATGGTTATCATCCCTCTGAAGAGAAGGAGGTGGATGTTTACCATCCTTCTGCTATAGTTGTAATGGCTGTAGACAATCTTCCGTGTGAATTGCCTAAAGATGCCAGCGAAGGTTTTGGAGAAATGTTTCTTGAGCACATTATTCCTGCTTTTTTCAATAATGATAAAGATGGAGTGCTTAAACGTTCTCAACTTACAGAAGGAGGAAAACTTACCGAAAAATTCAGTTATCTGAAAGATTATATAAATGAAAAAGAAAATGTGCCCCATATATAGGGGCATTTTTTTATTCCTTACTTTTAAGTCAAATTACATAAATTAGCATAAATAATTTTGATAATTTATGAGATACGTAATTGCATTCTTTTTCCCATTTCTTTCTTTAATGCTTCAGGGTAAAATAGGTTCCGGACTTCTTTGCCTGATATTACAAGTAACTATAATAGGATGGATACCGGCATTTATATGGGCCGTGACTTCACTTAACAGAATGTATGCTGACCGTAGAAACAGGGAATTGATTGCCTCTCTTCAAAAAAGCAGATAATACCGATAGCCTTTTTTATTATATCCTTACCTCAATCGATATAATTCCTTAAAATTATAAGTCTAATACCGAAAATAAGGCTGTTTTTTAGCAGATTGATTTATTATAAAACGATTGGTATTATCTATATTTAAGAAATTTTTATGCAGTAATTTTTTTAATATAACATTACCTGTATTTACCTAAATTAAATATAAGTAAAGTATGTTGCCTATTTGCACCTTTGCCTTAAAAAATTATAAGGTTCGACTATGGTATGGCAAAAATGAGTGTTATTTTAGCGGGCTGTATTGAGCCGATACCAATTGTAAGTTTATCTATTGATAAGTGAAAACAATGAATTAAAAACGTAAACATCTATAACCCAAATATTCCATTAACATTTAAACATCACTTATGAGTTCTGAAAATTCACAAACCAAATGGGGCCAGTTTATTCCGCTGGTAACCGTTTTCTTTTTTTGGGGTTTCGTTGCGGCCAGTAACGATATCCTGATTCCTGTTTTTAAGAAAGCTTTTGATCTTGGGCAAACGGAAAGTATGCTTGTAGCAATTGCTTTTTATGTAGCATATACTGTTGGCTCTCTAATTTATTTAGGTATCTCATACCTTACAAAAAAAGATATTGTAGAGCGTCTTGGCTATAAAAATTCTCTTGCTTTAGGTCTTATTATTTCTGCTTTGGGAACTTTATTATTTTATCCGGCCGCTAATTCGGGCTCGTTTCCATTAATGCTTTCAGGACTGTTCATTGTTGCGTTGGGCTTCTCATTGCAGCAAACTGTTGCCAACCCGCTTGCTATTGCACTTGGGCCAATCACAACGGGTTCGCAGCGCCTTACACTGGCAGGAGGTATCAATAACCTGGGAACTACAATTGGGCCGCTTATTGTGAGCTTTGCGATCTTCGGATCTGTTGCTGATGCGAATCCTAATGTAAGTGTAGAAAGCGTTAAAATACCTTATCTATGCCTTGGTGCAGCCTTTGTGTTGGTTGCCATTCTTTTAAAATTTTCGTCGCTTCCAAACCACCCCCCTTTAGAAGAAGGCGTGACTGAAGAAGTTGAAAGCGAAAAAAAATCGGTACTTAAATATCCTCAGCTTTTAATGGGTATGCTGGCTATCTTTCTTTATGTAGGTGTAGAAGTATCTACAGCAGCTAATTTACCGGCCTATCTTGAAAAAGATCTTGGTTTTTTAACAAGCAGTGTTGCTCCATATATCTCTCTTTATTGGGCGAGTTTAATGATTGGCCGTTGGGGAGGTGCTGTAGAAGCATTTACCGATAATGTGTCAATGCAAAAAATATTTAAGTTTGTAGCTCCATATCTGGCTTTTGCAGTTTTCTTAGGAGTTAATGCATTTATGGGACATGATCTTGCACCGTTTTATGTATACGGGCTAATTATTTTAGTGCTTATTTTTGCCGACCTTGCCAGTAAAGGTAATCCGGCAACCATGCTGTTGCTGTTTTCTGCTCTTGGTATTATTGCACTGCTTACAGGTATGGCTACTACCGGTATGGTATCAGTATATGCGTTTACAAGTGTTGGATTGTTTTGTAGTACGTTATGGCCGTGTATCTTTACACTTGCTGTAAGTGGACTTGGTAAGAAAACAACTCAGGGAAGTAACTTCCTTATCATGATGATTTGTGGTGGTGGTATTGTTAGCCTTATACAAGGTGCTGTTGCTGACGCGACAAACATAAAAATCAGTTATGTTGTTGGCGTAGTGTGTTTTGCCTACCTTGCTTTCTATGCTTGGAAAGTTAAAGGCATTCTTAGAGGTCAGGGAATTGATTTTGATAAAAAGATTTCGGGAGGACATTAATAAACTGTTTCTCTGAATATTATATAACGGCTGCATTTTTGCAGCCGTTTTTTTTATAATTAGCTAACATTCATTTATACGAAAAGCCTTATCTTTGAGTTAAATACTATATTATGAAAATTAAAATTTTGTCGATAGCTCTTTTGTGTTCAACTGTTTTAGTAACATCATGTAATAAAAAAGCAGAAGAAACTACTGAGCCTGCAGTTGAAGAGGTAGTAGATACTACCGCGGCAGCCCAACCAATTGCTGACACAACAACTACTCCGGTTGCTCTTCCGGGTGCTGAGCATAAAAATGATGATGTGATCGAGGTGACAGGAAAAGTTACTGAAATCAATCAGGGTAAAGATGGATATACCGCTAAAATCGCTACTGCTGATGGTAAAGCTTATTCTGCTACCATAAGCATTCCTAACCTTGACAATCCCAAACAATACAGGGCTGTTAAAGTGGGAGACAACATTACTGTAAAAGGTATTGTTACTAATCTTGAGTCAGATGTACTCATTCGTGTAAAAGAACTTAAATAGTTATAATTGTTATATATAAAGTGTGAAACCCTGACTGATTCAGTCAGGGTTTCTTTTTTGAATGGATTAGGCTAGTTGGTCATTGGTTGTTATTTCCATTCAATTTTTCGTGAGAAATACATCACTGCTCCGAGTATAGTAAACAAACCGATGCTGCCCACTAATAATGCATAATTCTCTAACTGTATTATTACATATATAAAACTGTATAATGCGCTTAGTGATAGGGCTATGAAAGCTGGGAACTTCATATTCTTCAAAATCGATATCGAATACAAAGCTATCATTGCCACAACAGAGATTCCTGCGATGATATAGGCCATCCTGAAAGAACTGTGTTCAGTTATTGAGATAAGCAATGTATAAAACATTATGAGTGCCAGCCCAATCATGGAGTACTGGAATATATGGATGCTTATTTTGCTAACCGATTGTATCAGGAAGAAAACAAGAAATGTAAGCCCTATAACAAGAAAGCCATATTTTGCCGCACGTTCGTTTTGTTGATACTGGTTAACAGGGATAAGGAATTTTACATCAAAAGTATTGGCCTGCAGGTCAGGTATCTTGCCAAAATGCCTTTGACCGAAGCTCCTGTTTAGGTGTGATACTTTCCAGTTTGCAGAAAATCCGTCTTTGGTTATGTTGCTGCTTTCGGGCAGAAAATTGCCATCAAAGCTTGGTGAAGGCCAGTTGGATGTCATTTTTGCATGGGTCATTTTTCCAACAGGCACAATGCTGATTTTTTCACTTCCCTTATAATTGATTTGCATATCAAAGGCAGCAGGCCCGGAACTGAAGGCATTCGAAAGGTTTACCGGCTGTGTTTCAAGCGATGCCAGGGTATCACTTTCCTTATCGCTGGCAACAGGTTCAAATGAATACTTCTTTCCGCTAATACTTACAGTAACACTTCCGGTGATACTTTTTATATTATTGGTTCTTATGAGTATGCTGGCTCTATCCCAGTGGATATTTTCAGGTGATGCATTGCCTCCAAAAGCAGGATAGGTGTAATTACCTTTAAAATTCAAGGCGGAATTGTACACTACAGATTCGTAATTGCTCCTGTTCTTTTCGAGTGTATTTACATCCAGGGCAGCATTGAGTTCGTTTGGCAGAAAATATGCATAAGAATCATTTCTGGTGCGTTGAATGGTAACCTGTTTGGTTTTTTGGTCAACCAGCTTACTTTCATAATACGTACTGTAAGGGACTTTTAATATTGGCCCGCATAAATATACCTGGCCACCCCATTTGCTGTTGATCTCGCTTACGACTTCCTTTTGTCGTTCTGATCTTTCAAAAATCAGGCTTTTTACATATTGCAGCGGAATGAGCAGTGCAAGCGTCAGTAATCCAACCATGAGTATTTTGGCTGTGCTTGATTGAAAAAAGCTTGGGTTTTCGCTTGGTTTGTGAATAGGGGACGAATGATAATCCTGATTTGTTTCCATAATTGTATTTGGTTTTGTGATTAATGTTTAAGATTATTCGAACAGATTTATTCCTGATATGATTATAAAAAAGTAAAGTATAGCGACAGGGATGTTTAGCAGAAGAAGTAAAGTATTTACTCTTATTATATTGCTGTGTGATGTAAATGCAAATGATAAAATCATCAGTAAAACAAATGCAACAACATTTATGATAAATGCAATAAGTATATAGAAGGATCCAATTATTAAAATTGCATCATAATCATGAAATGCTAATCCTAACACAAGTAATAATGTGCCAATTCCGAATGTAATATTGAATAACCAGATGGGAATTCGTGAAACAAGTTCACCATATTCATCTCTTGCGATCTGTAGTAAATTCATCATGTACATTATTTAATTAAAAAAGCATCTTTAATCCTTTCTATTGGTAGGTGCAGGAAACCGAAATGGTTCAGGTCGTAAAAGCGCAGGGCATTTCTTCCGTCCCTGTATCGTTTATAGAAATAGCGTATTTGCAATGGATACAGCATACTTCCGGTCGTCATTACGAATAGGTTTTTTAAAGCAAGGTCTCCGTTTCCGAAAAGATAAAAATGCATTGCAATCTCTTCTTTGTCTGATACTTCTTTATTGATTAACACTCTGTGTATATCCGTCATTTCCGGTTGTGGATCGGCATCGTGGCTGTAATTGAAAAGGAATGAACCAACATGAAATCCCAGTGTGTTTTTTGGATAGCTTATCAACTCGTCCATAGTTACCGGTGATTTTTTACTGTCTAATAATCTACTGATGATGTCTTTTATATTTTTCATTATGCTTGATTTTACTTTGAATTGCAAAGTGTAACTATAAATTTTTTTTACGTTTCGGAGTGTGATAAAGGTTGAATAGAAGAAACAATAGCGTACCAAAGCCAAGTGTGATACCCCAGGCCGGCTTGCAGGTTTCGGCATTTGTCATGCTGCAAAATATATCTACGGTAAGTGTGTAAGGTTTTTGTAATATGTCCCAGCTGTTGTAGCGCAGAAAGCGGCCCACATACATACCAAATCCGCACATGATAGAGAATATGCCCATTGTAATCCATGCTGTGCGTAGCCCGGAACGCTTCGATATCATAATGAAAATGTCTTTCATTGATGCAAGGCCAAATAGCATTCCGCATGTTGAGAAAGAGGTGATGAGCAGTACTTCAAACCACACAGGGATGTTTGTTTCTTTTTTAAGATGTATAAAATCTGTGATGATATAAGGCGCATTGGGAAGTAATAACAGCCATAACATCATTGCAGGATAAAACCAATACCATTTCTTCATCATATTATTTTGTTGTCTCATAACTGATGTGATGCCGAGTGGGGTATAAGCAAGGAATAGGTTCCATATAAGGAAAAAGAAGAATATGGATTGGGTGATTTTAGCTCTTACAAGTAATAAGGCTATGCAGAAAGCTGCCAGGGCAAATAATAAATAATGTCTGCTGAATGTTTTGGTTAGAATGGTTGTCTTCATTTTTTATATTTTATAGAGTACTTTGAAATGCAAAGTTTTTTAATAAAAAAATAGCACTGTTTTTATTCAGTCACATTTTGCTGACTGATTTACTATTGAACGTGGTTATGATTTAAGTATTGTAAAGAACTTTGAAAAACAAAGTAAATAATAAAATTTTGTTTGACAAAGAAAAAAGAGAAGATTTTTTTAGAATAAAAAAAGGACAGTCTGAGCTGTCCTTTAGTATTTATATGAGATTCATCACTTCATTGCATTGCATTCAGACTGACAGAACGCATTCAAATAAACAAATAACCGAATCCACAAATCAACTTCTTTTAGAATTGGTTTATCGTTTTACGGATAGCAACCAGTTTTTGCATCAGTCCTTCAAAGTAGTCAAGGTGAAGCATATTGGCACCGTCACTTTTTGCGTTAGCCGGGTCAAAGTGCGTTTCGATAAAGATACCGTCTACACCTACAGCGATACCTGCTTTGGCGATAGTCTCAATCATATCAGGACGACCACCGGTAACACCTACCATCTGGTTAGGCTGCTGTAGTGAGTGGGTAACGTCAAGTACAGTTGTAGCATATTGCTGCATCGTAGGGATACCTCTGTAATCAACGATCATGTCCTGGTAGCCAAACATAGTACCACGGTCGGTAACCATTACGTTTTCGTTATTAGAATCCAATACTTTCTGAACCGCATGTTTCATAGCTTCCGGGCTCATGAACTGACCTTTTTTAAGGTTTACAGTTCTTCCTGTTTCGGCAGCTGCTACTACAAGGTCGGTCTGACGTACAAGAAAAGCAGGAATCTGAAGTATGTCTACATATTGTGCAGCCATAACAGCATCCTGTTCAGTATGGATATCGGTAACTGTTGGCACACCAAAAGTCTCAGACACTTTACGTAGTATCTTAAGTGCTTTTTCGTCACCAATACCTGTAAAGCTGTCTACGCGTGAGCGGTTTGCTTTTTTGAAAGAGCCTTTAAAAACATAAGGAATCTCCAGCCTGCTGGTTACTTCAACGGTTTTTTCGGCTATGCGAAGCGCCATCTCTTCACCTTCAATGGCACATGGGCCTGCAAGAAGGAAAAAGTTACCGCTGTCAGTATTTTTAATTTGAGCTATATTCTGTAAGTTCATTGTTGTGTAATAATTTGGTGCAAAGATAAAGATAAAAAGCCTTTGCTGTATACAAAGGCTATCGAGTGTATCTATTGTGCTATCGTACGTATCGTGAATCCGTTGGGAGCGATTACTTTCCCTTTTTCATACATGTTGATATAGATGCGTTTTGGAGTAGAAAGCCCATCCCACGTAACTTCATAAATATCCAGTATGCCTGCGCCTGCATCAAATTTTTTGGTAGGGAAGGGGCAGCAGCTGTCTACTTTGGTATATGATATTTTTTGTCCGTCGGGGCCTGCCAATGCACCAAAATAGCGCTTGACATTAATCTCTCCTGTAGCCAATGGTAAGAAACCTAGATTAACAGGATAATTTTCATCAAAGCCATATTTTTTATCCTTGCTTATTTCGGTTATAACAAAGGTCTTTTCTTTACTCAATGCCGGCATTAACGCATTATCGTCTATATTCTGTATGGTGTTTTTTGTACTGACACACGATGAAGTCGCTAGTGCCAAAGCCAAAAGGCCGGTAAACAGGTGTTTTTTCATGATTGATTAATTGTATCCCAAAAGTAATAAATTTTGTTGGAGGTCAAAAGTCCGATGTTTCAAATCTCAGTACTCATATCTAAAATCTCAATTCTACTTCGCGGTTACAACTGAATTGTTACTTTTGTAGAAAATTATAAGATCATGGAGAGTTTATACGGTACCTGGCCGTGGTATGTGTCGGGATTCCTTATCGGGTCGGTAATGCTGGCCCTGCTTTATTTCGGAAAGACATTCGGAATGTCGTCTAACCTGCGTACAATGTGTACCATGCTTGGTGCAGGCAAAACATCTGAGTTTTTCAGGTTTGACTGGAAAACACAGCGCTGGAACCTTGTGGTAGTGCTTGGTGCTATGATCGGCGGGTTTATTGCTGTAAACTTTATGAGTGATCCTTCACAAATGGTACAGATCAATCCTAAAACGGTTACCGAACTTCAGGCAATGAATATCGATGCACCAAACGGAAAACTGCTTCCTGATGCCCTGACAAGTTCAGAAGCGTTGCAATCGCCTAAAATTTGGGGTATATTGTTGTTTGGCGGACTTCTGGTAGGTTTCGGAACGCGTTATGCAGGTGGCTGTACTTCAGGTCATGCCATTACAGGTTTAAGTAACCTGCAACTGCCATCGCTTATCGCAGTTATCGGATTTTTCATTGGCGGTCTTGTTATGTCGTGGCTGTTGTTACCATTATTCTTTAATTAAGATCATCTCATGAAATTTATAAAATTCTTACTTGTAGGTATACTATTCGGTATAGTACTAACCAAATCTGAAGCGGTATCGTGGTACCGTATATACGAGATGTTTCATTTCCAGTCTTTCCACATGTTTGGAATCATTATGACAGCCGTTGTGGTAGGTGTTATTGGCGTACAGATCATCAAGCGCAATAATGTAAAAGACATCACGGGAGCCCCTATCGTTATCCCGGACAAAGAAAAAGGCTTTACCAATTATCTTGTTGGTGGTATATTGTTTGGTTTAGGCTGGGGACTGATAGGTACCTGTCCGGGCCCAATGTATATTCTTATCGGTGCCGGTTTTTACGGAATAGGCGTAGTGCTTTTAGGGGCACTGGTAGGAACTTACTTTTACGGAGTATTGAAAAACAAACTTCCTCATTAGTAAAAGAATATGGGATCTAATGATATTTGTGATAAATACAATTGTGAATATTTGCCTTTAGAAGAAAATTCAATAATTGGTATTTCGAGATCTGTTAAAGAAGGCCTTATGCCGATACATGGATTAAGGCACCCAATTGAAAGAAATACAAGTGGTTGGCATATTTGGTCAGGAGATTATTCTGAAAATCCTAACTTTTTTGAACCGATGCATGCATATCATTTAAAAGAAATCTGTCCTTATATAATCAAATACCTTGGATTACCTCCTGGTTATCGTTTTTTGATTACAGATGATGGTTATGAAGATGTTTGGGAAGATAAATCTTTATTGGACATATAATATAAAAAGGGATAAGTCATAAACTTATCCCTTTTTCTTTATATTGAAAACTGTTACTTATTCAGCCAGCTAACTAAGTCATAGAAGTTTTGAGGTGCAACACCATGTCCGGCATTGTACTCGTGGTATTCTACATCAAGTCCTAAGTTCTTAAGGAACTCCGGTGCTTTTCGTGCCCAGTCTACCGGGATAACCTGATCTACAACTCCGTGTGATATGAAGAATCGCACTTTAGAAACGTCTTCGGCATGCAAGCTTTTCCCAACGATATCCATGTTCAGGTAACCGCTCATAGCTAATACACGCTTAATTTTCTCAGGGTAGGTCAGTCCCACAGCATAACTTAATATCGCTCCCTGGCTAAAGCCAACAAGTGTTACATTGTCTGCATCAATAGGGTAGGTCGCTACAAGTTCATCAATAAACTTTACGATAAGGTCACGCGATTCGATAGCCTGTTTGTCATCAGAGAACTTGTTCATGTCGCTGTCAAACGTAATAGCATACCACGCATGGCCACTGTACTGAGGCAGGTTGTATGGTGCCCTTGCCGATACAATAAAGTATTCTTCTGGTAATTGTTCAGCGAATGAGAAAAGATCTTCCTCGTTACTGCCATAGCCGTGAAGCAGCAGTAACAATGGATTCTTGTCCTTTTTTATTTTTGGTTCTCTTACGAGATGGTATAACGATAGATCCATTGATTATAATCCTTTAAATAGTTTTTGGAAAAAAGGCCCAAGCAGGGGAATAAGATTCATTTGTCCCTGTATTGCACCTATAAAGCCGTAAGTCCAAAGAACTATAAAAAACAGGTAGAAAGGCCCTGTTACTAACCAGCTGTCAAAGTTAGAGATGGTCGATCCCAGTAACATAGATAATAAGGTTAGGCCTAATGACTGCCTTATATGGAAAGATGCGAATGCACTTTTCTTTTCAGCATCACTGTTCATTACCATGGCAATGATACAGCCAATGATGTGCAGATATGCAATGATGGCATTTGTTTTGCCTCTCTCTAAATCGGTATTCATGTTGTTAGTCATTCAAAATTAGTTTTCCCTGATTGTATATTCCGTATGCTTTTCCTTTCATGGTCTGTCCAAGGAAAGCCGAGTTTTTTGATTTCGATTTGATATCAGCTTTACTAAAAGTCCAGTTTGTATCCGGATTAAATAGCGTGAACGAAGCCGCAGCACCTTCAGTTATGTCCTGATTAGCGAAGCCAAAGATGGGTTTGCCTGCTGTAAATTTTTCCACGATCACTTCAAGCGGAAGTATGGTCTGAAGTGCACCAAAAGCACTTTCAAGTCCAGTGGTACCGTCTTTAGCCATGTCAAACTCCAGTTTTTTATTCTCAATATCAAGAGGGTTGTGATCCGATGTTATGATGTCGATTGTACCGTCAAGTACTGCCTCAATAAGTGCCTTTCTTTCTGAATCCGGACGTAGCGGAGGCATAACCTTATAACGGGTATCAAAGTCGATAAGTACCCCATCGGTAAGTATCAGGTTATGTATCGCAACACTGCAGGTAACATTAAGTCCTTTGGCTTTAGCCTCACGAATCAGCTGAACTGATTTTGCAGTAGAAATCGTTGGGATATGCATTTTGCCACCTGTATATTCTAATAGGTACAGGTTACGTACTATTTGAAGTTCTTCAGCAAGGGTAGGGATGCCTTTAAGTCCTAAGCGTGTACTCATCACGCCTTCGTGAACCACACCTTTACCTTTAATGTTATTATCCTGGGCAAAAGCTATCACCAGTCCATCAAAGTCCTGAACGTATTGCAGGGCGATCTTCAGGATGGCAGCATCGCTAATTGATTTATTGTAATCGCCAAAAGCAACTGCTCCTGCATTTTTCATGTCAAAAAGTTCAGCGATGTCCCTGCCTTCGCTATTCTTGGTCAGTGCCCCGATAGGGTGCAGTTTGGTAGCAGCATGTGCCGATTTGGTCAGCAGGAAGCTTATATCAGCCTGTCTTTCGGCAATTGGGCTGCCGGTAGGCTGTAAAGCAATATCGGTAAAACCGCTCAAGGCTGCCACGTTAAGTCCGTTAGCTAATGTTTCCCTGTCTTCATAACCGGGTTCACCAAGACTTACCGAGCTGTCAAACCAACCTTTAGAGATATGCAGGTTATCCAGTTCTACAGTCTCAAAGCCATCAGCAGTAATGTTATTGGCTATTTTTTTTATAATGCCGTTTTCAACCTGTATATCAACAGCCTGTTTGTGAAAAGGACTGTTTTTATCTATAATAACGGCGTTTTTGAATATCAGGTTCATTTTACAAATTTTTGGATAAAAAGTTCAGTTAACAGGAACAACAATGTACCAATGATAAACCATTTCCACAGTTCACTGGCAGTTCGTTCCGATTTAATATCATTGTATACCGTAGCCACAGAATCAGCTTCGGTATAATCATCAGCAAGCGCTTTATTCTGCAGGGCGAGATCACTTTCTGTCCTTGCATGGTTAAAGCTTATATTCTTTAAATTCTGGTTGTTTTTATACACGGCAAAGTTACCCGCTTCTTCCGGATAATCACCAAAAGATAGTTTCACTTTGTTATTCAGCAATTGTTGCATCGGGATAAAATCAGATGTCTCGTTCTTAACGGTCAGTACTTCATCTTTAGATAGCAATACGTCAAGCAGCAGGCTCTGGTTCTCACCAATAGTAATAGCGCTTATGCCTGTTTTGCCACTATTCTGAGCCATATTGTAGAAGGTAGGCACGATAAGTGGTGAATTCTGGAAGTTACTGTTAGTCTTGTTTATGGCTGCGGTGAATACATATACGTTACCCAGTTTATTGCTTATAGAAGCCAGGAAAGGTGTCTGGTCGTCATAGCTTAGTATTGGTAGCACACTTCCGCCAAGGGTAAAGCCTGTTGAGGCTCTTGGATACTGGAAGTTGTCCGTTTTCTTTTCAAAAACCGTAGCATACAGTGGGTGGCTAAATGCGATTTTAGTGATTTGCCTTTCGTTGCTGTTAGCGCTTTTAAACTGGCTTCCGCCAAAGGCTGCCATGAGGCTGTTCAGGTTTTGAGTTGTACCATCCTGTGCAGGTATGATAACAATATTGCCACCTTTTGCATAAAAGTCTTTCAGGGTGGTGATAAGTGCCTGCGGAATATCTTTTACCTCATTCAGGATAATAGCATCCTGTTTGCCAAGACTATTGTAATCAAGTGAGCGTAGTTCTGATGAGGTAAAATTGAAATCATCATCTGTATATATCCTTGAAAGGAAATTGTTTTTGGCAGTATCGCCAATGGCAATTACATTTGATTTTTGTGGTTTTGATATGCTAAAGTAGTAGTTGTTATCGTAGGCTAAGCTATTATCATTGATGGCAACATAACCATGAAAATCTTTTTTAGGAATGGTAAACGTACTTGATCTCTTATTATTTCCATCAAACTTTACAAGCGTTTTTGCAGTCAGGCTCTTACCATTATAAAGTGAAATAGGTACGTCATTTTCAATTTCTCCAAAAGCCTCCATATCAACTTTTATCTCATAAAAATTGTCCATAACCTGAGATATGTATATGCTGTCTATAGAAACGTTGACTTTATTTTCAGCCTCAGGGACTATAAAGTAAACAGAAGCATCACTTTTGAATTTTGATATGTCTTTACTGTCCATGTTCACGGCATCGGTAATAACCACGATATCTTTACCTGAATGCGGGTTTTTAGCTTCAGCTTTTGTCAGCAAGAAATCAGGACGGAAAGGCACATCGCTGTACTTTAGGTTCTGAAGGTCTTTCTGTATCGACTTTACATCAGTATCCCACCAGGCATTGGTGTTGGTTACCAGTGAAAATTGCTGGTCTTCGGGAGTGTTCTCAAGAATGTCCTGAACGGCACGTTTCAATAATTCGCCTTTACTGCCCTTGGCCTGCATCGAGAACGAGTTGTCAAGTAGTAATACCATTTCATTGCCTTTTCTCTCATCGTCTTTAGCCTTGAAGTAAGGCTGTGCAAAAGCCACGATAAGACAGGCAAGCAATAATAAACGCGTGGCAAGCAACAGCCATTTTTTAATGACAGAGCTTTTGCGGGTTTGCATGCTTAGTTCCTTCAGCAAGCGTACATTGGTAAAATATTCTTTTTGAAAACGGCGCAATTGAAACAAATGGACCAATATGGGAATTGCAAGCAGGAAAAGAAAGTATAGAATTTCCGGGTGTTTGAACTGCATTCGTTTGAAAGTTTGTCAAAAATAATAATTTTTCCTGTAAACAGCACTGCAAATACACCCGATAAATTTCACATAATGTTTAAATACTTTACTTTTGCTTAGACTAAATTGCAAAGGATGAAATTCGCCAGACTATTACTGTTACTTTTAAGCATGAACGCCATAGCACAGGATAATTATAATCTTGTTATAGGGACCTATACCAATGCCTGTGAGAGCAAGGGTATCTATGTCTATGACTTTAATGTGAATACACTCTCATTCAAAGAAAAGAACAGTACAGTTGGGGTCATAAATCCCAGCTATCTTACCGTAAATAAATCCAATAATATTATTTACAGCGTTAACGAAGATGGTGCTAAAAGTGATGTAAGCGCATTTAAATACACACCTTCAACAGGAAAACTTCAACCCCTTAATAAAAAAGATTCAGAAGGTGCCGATCCTTGTTATATCATCAACGATGATAAAAACGTAATTGTGGCTAATTATTCAGGAGGGAGCATTGCTGTTTTTGGAAAGAAATCCGACGGAGGCCTTACAGATGCTAAACAAGTAGTTAAGCACACAGGAAGTAGTGTCAACAAGCAGCGTCAGGAAAAAGCCCATGTGCACATGGTTTATTTTTCGCCTGATAAAAAATATGTTTTCTCAAATGACTTAGGTGAAGATAAGATCTATATCTATAACTATAATGCCGATGGCGGCAGCAATACCCTTACCCTAAAGCAGATCATAGATGTAAAGCCCGGAAGCGGACCAAGGCATCTTGCCTTTAACCCTAACGGTATTTTCTTCTATGTGATCAATGAGCTGTCAGCTACTATAGATGTGTACAGCTATAGCTACGAAAAGCCTGCATTCCTTCAGCAGGTGTCATTATTTGCAAAAGATTGTAATGATGCTAACAGTGCTGCAGATATTCGTTTTTCAAAGGATGGTAAGTATTTGTATGCAACAAACAGGGGAGATGCCAATACCATAACGGTTTTTAAGGTGCATTCAAACGGTATGATCAACCAGGTACAGCAGATAACAACATTGGGCGAAGGGCCTCGTAATTTTACAATAGACCCAAGCGACAATTATGTGCTTGTGGCGCACCAGTACAGCCATAATATTATAATCTTTAAAAGGGATAAGACCACGGGCATGCTTACCGAGACAGGTAAAAAAATAGATGTCTGCTCTCCGGTTTGCCTTATGTTTACAGCAAATAAGTAATAGTAAAATATAGTAACAAAAGGCGATGCAATGCATCGCCTTTTTCGTGAATTATTCTTTAGGATTCGTCTTCGACAGTTGCATCGGGTGCGTTCTTTTTTACCGACTCAATACCATTATCTCTTGCGGAAACGCTTTCATACATTTCGCTATTGCCAATGATTTGGCCGTTTCCTGCTTTAAGATTGAAATAAGGTTTTCCGTTGGTGGATTCTTTCCTGTCGTAGTTGTCTTCATCGGGAGCATTCTTTCTAACCGATTCTATTCCGTTCTTGCAGCCATCTTTTGAAGCATATCCTTCGCTGCTTAGTATCACCTGACCATTACCGGCTTTCAGGTTGAATTGATACTCGTCATTTTTCCTTTTTGAAATTACAAATTTTCCCATAATTCATTGTAGTTTGTTAATAATGATCTAATTGGTAATTGTAAAGTTAAGAAAAATGTTAATTCCTAAGTGTTAAGAAATAGAGCTAAAGTGTTTGTGCTTATAGTGTTGAAAACAAAAAGCGATACGTAAGTATCGCTTTTCTATATTCTTATTTGTCTTTATCTTTTCTTTTCTTATCACGAGCTCTTTCAATACCACGGTTACGCGATTTTGTTTTGCGGGGTTTTGTTTTACCCGGGCCACCAAGATTTACTTTCTTGTTTTTCTCTTTTTTCTCATGAAAACCACCCGTAGATTTTTTAGGCGCTTTTAGCAGCACTTTCATTTTTACTTTGTCTTTCTCAAAGTCAAGCATACGCTCGGCTATTTCCAGGCCTTCGGGTAATTCAAGGAATTTCACCTCTTTTTCCATTAGTACTTCTGCTTCGACTTCGATATCTTCTTCAGATGGTGCTACAAAACTTATTGCAATGCCATCTTTGTCGGCACGTCCTGTACGACCTATACGGTGAATGTATTGCTCAGGTGCCTCCGGGAATTCCATATTGATAACGTGGGTAATATCTGAGATGTCCAGACCACGGGCCATAACATCTGTAGTAACAATACCTCTTAATTCACCTTCCTGAAAAGAAGCCATTGTATTCAGCCTGTAGTTTTGTGATTTATTAGAGTGAATAACTCCAAATTGTCCTGAGAAGTCTTCTTCAAGAGCATCGGCAACAAGATCGGCAGTTCTTTTATTGTTCACAAAAACCAGTACACGCGATATTGCTTCGTCGTTCTGCAACAGATTTTTAAGCAGGTTTATTTTGGTAAGGAAGTTTGGTACACGGTAGCCAAGCTGCTCAATTTGCTCAAGCGGAGTACCCGATGCTGCCAGTGAAACCTCTTCCGGAAAATCAAAGTAATCATTAAGCATTTCATCTACTTCGTCTGTCATGGTAGCAGAAAAGAGTATGTTTTGCCTTTTTGCCTTCATCATAGAAAGGATAGCCGTTACCTGAGTACGGAAACCAAGATTAAGTATCTCGTCAAATTCATCAATAACAAGTTTTTTAACCTCGTCAAAACGAACCACATTATCCAAGGCAAGATCCATCATCCTTCCGGGAGTACCTACAAGTACGTCAACACCTTCATAAACCCTTTTCTTTTGCGTATTGATATTTACACCTCCGTAAATACCCAATACACGCACCGACATAAAAGCGGTAAGCTTTTCTACCTCTTCAGCTACCTGTACAACAAGTTCGCGGGTAGGTACTATAATCACTACACGCGGTACATGCACGTTTGCAACAAATTTCCATTGCTTAAGTATAGGCAACAGGTAAGCAAAAGTTTTACCGGTACCTGTTTGTGCAATCCCCATCATGTCACGGCCTGAAAGGATAACCGGCATTGCCCTTTCCTGGATAGGGGTAGGGGATGTGAAGCCAAGTTCGTCAAGGGCTTTTTGAAGTGCTTTTGGAAGATCTAAATCGTGAAATGTCGCCATGTAAATGCTATAATTTATGCAAAGATAGGCATTTTAAAACGAAGCGTTGTGAGATTGTTGGATTGGAAGTATGGTAGCTGTCGGAGAAATTAACAAAACCTTTTCAAATTTCAAATTTTACCTTTTTACCTTAGCTGTATAAAATAAAAGCCATGTCAGAATTTGTAGCTATAGGCAGTGATATATCAACAGCAGTAATCAGGGATTATCTTTTTGCAAAAAAAATAGATAAGGGTGACTCATTGGTGCTAAATGTTCAGGATTTTGAACACATTCTTGATGAAATAAGACATTCAGATGAGCCAATAGATATTCCGCTGAATATACTGGGTGTTTTGCTAATAAAAGATACCACGGGCGATGTGCCTGCGGGTAAAGTGCAAATTGTAAAGAATGATAAATTATAACAGTATATCTTACTTACTTTTTATAAATGTTGAAAAAGCTTCGTAGTAGTGCCCGGAGCTTTTTTTGTATCTGATGCTTAAACTTTAAGGATTAAATAATACCAATATGAAGCAAGATTTTACCCTGATATCCGATGCTTTTATATCCGCAGGAATCGATAATAAAAATGTAGAATTCACTATAACTGAATACTCACTCAATTCCAGACTCAGTTTTAAATTCATTAACATAGAAGAACTGTTGCTTTTTCTGGATGTTACAGCACCATCTAAAAAAGAAATGGACATAAGATCGAAATTTCTAGAAAATGGAATTGATCCTGATAAGTACTTCTATGTAAATTTCTTTAGGCCTAAAGTTGCCGAATTATAATTCATTTTATATTTTTAATCTTTCTAACTAAATAATTATAAAAATGAAAAACTTTATTTTATTCCTGCTGGTAATGCTGGCATTCGTATCCTGTGAAGTAGAATCTGATGATTCAACTGCCAGAACTACAACAACACAAAAATCGGATGAATCTGGAACACTTTATATTGAGGTAAAACCCGGTACAGAGCTTGAAGCTACAACTGCTCCTGAAGATTCTACTGATGGCGGAAAACCAATTAGGGTAATTGTAAAATGTGGTGACTGGAATTGGCCAATAGACGAATGGAATGGCTATGGAGTAGGACTGGATGGGCAACAATATCGCTTAAAAGGTAAAATGGTGATGAATCATAAGACCGGTTACTGGGAGCTAAAGCTTACTGCAACAAAAACCTCATGGTATTTTGACCCATGCTAATAAATAACACTATATAAAAAAGAAAGCCCACTATTGTGGGCTTTCTTTTTTTTTATTTCTTATCTACTACGGGGCGGTTTTCCCTGTTTGCCAGTTCCCATGCTGTAACAAAAGCCAGCTGGGCTCTTTTTGTAAGGAGATCGTATTCAATTTTCTCAGGCTTATCACCCGGCTTATGGTAATCTTCGTGTACGCCGTTAAAGTAGAAAATAATCGGAATTCCTTTTTTTGCGAAATTATAATGGTCTGACCTGTAATAAAACTGATTAGGGTCATTTACATCATTAAAGGTATAATCAAGGTCTAGTTTTGTATATTTTTTATTCGCTTCCTCATTGATATTATGAAGCTCCGTGCTTAAACGATCTGAACCGATTACATAAACATAATTGCCATTATCCTTATGCGCATCATCACGACGGCCAATCATGTCGATATTTAGATCGGCAATAGTATTGTTTATTGGAAAGAGTGGATTGTCAGAATAGTAACGAGACCCGTGCAGGCCATGTTCTTCTCCGGTAACGTGCAGGAACAGTATGGAACGCTTTGGTCCATAACCCTCTTTTTTTGCCTGCATGAAAGCCTGGGCAATTTCGAGCAAAGCCACAGTTCCGGATCCATCATCATCGGCACCGTTGTACACTTCACCATTTTTCATCCCCACGTGATCGTAATGTGCAGAGATAATAAGTACTTCGTCGGGTTTTTCACTACCTTCAATATACGCCCATATATTCTCTGAGTCTCCCAGTTTAGGGCTGAAAGATTTTGTCATATATGAAGAAGGTACAGGCTGATAGAAATTTTTTGCTCCTTTAGGAAAAGAAATACCATCTTTTTTATATTGGTCTATAAGGTAGCGCCCAGCTTTTTTCTGGCCTTCCTCACCCGTATTACGTCCCTGCATTTCGTCACCGGCAACTATGTACAGATGTTTTTTCAGGTCAGACGGGGTAATGGTTTTCATGTATTTGGCGACATCTGCCTTAGCATAGTCTTTTTTTTGCTGTGGTGATTGCGCTGTAGAGCATGAAGCTATAAAGCAAGATACAGCGGCCAGCAATAGTGTGTTTCTCATTTAGCAGAAATTAGATAAGGGTAAATATAGTAATATTTATTAATGTCACCCATTGAATTATGGGTGTTGTGGTAGAATCATTATAAAATGTGCTACGGATTATTTCCTACGGAATAATTCGTTAAGGAACATTATAAAATGTCTCCATGAACGTTTATCTGCACTATTGTTATAAGCAGCTCCTTTTGAATTATCGTGTCCGGCTTCTTTTTCTGTAAAGGCATGTACAGCATTACCATAATATATCATTTGCCAGTCGGCTTTACCGTCTTTCATCTCTTTTTGAAAGGCTTCAATCTCTTCTTTAGAAACAAAGGGATCGTCGGCACCATGAAGCACAAGTACCTTTGGTTTTACAGTCAGGTTTGGTCTTGCAGCATCTTTTCCTAATCCTCCGTGAAAGGACACAACACCCTGTACCGGTAATCCTGCACGGGCTGCCTCTATTGCCCCTGTACCACCAAAACAATATCCAATGATTACGATGTTGTCTGGGTCTGCACCTCCTTTAATCAATTCATCAAGAGCTAATGAAATACGCTTTTGGTAGGCTTTAAAGTCTTTTTTATAAAGGCCAGCCTGTTTACCTGCTTCCTGAGTTGTAGAAGCATAGTTACCTTCTCCATATATATCAGCGATAAACGTATGATATCCCAATCCGGCCAGCTTTTCGGCTACTTCTTTTGAATGGGTACTGATTCCCATCCAAGCGGGAAGGATGAGTATACCCGGATTTTTTTTCTGCTGGCTGACAGCAGTAGCTAAAAAACCATTGAGTTTTTGAGAACCGTCTTTGTAAGCCACAGGGATAAGCTGTGCATTTGCCTGTAATGTCATAATGGTTAACAGTAATACTATTTTAGTTTTCATTGGATGATAAGTTTAAGTAAATATAAAAAAAGAAAGCTTTCATACACAATGGTACAAAAGCTTTCAGGGTGAATCAAAGTTTCAACCTTGAATTAACTTCTCTGCAATTCATGTTTACCTTCGTTGATCTCTTCTACCATCTTTTTGTTAAAGGCTGGTAAATCATCAGGGGTGCGGCTTGTTACAAGTCCGTTATCAACCACAACTTCTTTGTCTGTCCAGTTAGCTCCGGCATTCTGAAGGTCTTTTTTAATAGATGGAAAGGAGGTAATTTCCCTGCCGTTTACCACTTCGGCATTTATTAGAATCTGTGGACCGTGGCATATAGCAGCGACAGGTTTCTTTTCGTCAAAAAATGATTTAACAAATGCTATCGCATTATCATGTCTTCTTAATAGGTCGGGATTAATAACCCCTCCCGGCAATACAAGGGCATGATAGTCACCTGAAGTAACTTCATCCAACGTTTTATCTACAGTATATTCTTTACCCCAGTTCTTTTCTGCCCACGCCTTAATTGATCCGCTTTTCAAACTTACGATCTCTGCTGTCCAACCCTGTTTTTCGAGGTATTCTTTTGGAGATTTCAGTTCGCTTTCTTCAAAGCCATCTGCAGCCAGTATAGCTATTTTCTTGCTCATAATTGTAATTTTTATGGTTATTATTCTTGAAACATAAATTTACCTTACTCGGTGGAAGAACACTTATAATGGCATATTAAACTTGTGCTAATGTTTGTTAATGATCAAGTTAGCCATAAAAAAAGAGCATCGCTTATGGCTGCGATGCTCTTTCACTGAATATAATAGAATTAACCTAACTTCTTCTTCCTTGTGCATTACCACCGCGTGATGCGGGTGCAGCCGCCGGCGCACTCTGTCTTGCCGATGGAGCCGCTGGTGTACTTCTCATGCTTGGTGCACTGCTTCTTACCGGAGCACTCATGTTATTATTCGAAGATCTTACAGGTGTGCTGCGTTCCATACTTCTAGCCGGTGTTGGCGTACTGCAAGTCTCATTCCTTACAGGAGCCGGAGCTGTTCTTTCCATCCTTACAGGTTGTGTGTTTTCTGTCCTGTTGTAAGAAGGATTGTTTCTTACTGTAGTATTGCCTGTTCTTGTGGGAGTCTCAGAAGTTCTGACAGTGGCTGTTGCAGCCCTTACTGCGGTAGTTTCAGTATTTCTTACAGGTCTCCCGTTACTTCTAACTGTATTTATGTTAGCATCGATAGAGCTATTTGCTCTTGACATGTTAGAGTATGAACTTCTTGAAGATCCGTTACCTCTGGATGCTTTAGAGTTTGATCTGCTTTGTTCAAGGGCATAACGATTACTTGCATTTGTATTCCTGCTGCTAAAAGTTGTATTAGGATGCATTCTTTCATAATCGTTCTGTCTTCTGCCGCTATACATGTTTTGTGCACGAGAACTATTTCTTGTACTTGTATAGGCATAAGTATTTCTTGGGTTTACATAGGTGTGTATGTGATTTCTGTATCGGTATACAGGACATGGAGCCCAGTAGTTGTAATAAGTAGGGTAGTAGCCCCAGTACCACGGTGAGTAATAAGGTCGATAGCTGCTTACCCAGAATACATCAAATATTACCGGATTGTATGCATATACCGGTTCATAGATATAATTAGAGCCATACATGTACACATCTCCCACTACCTGTACCTGTACATTATTGTTTCGGTCCTTCTCAACTTCTATGGTTGCCACGTCCTGAAAGACATCGGCACCAATTACTGATTGTATTATTATAAGGTGTGTATTGTTCTCGGTAGCTTCAATCACTCTCAGGTAATCTACTCTGTTATCACCATTAAGATCAAGGTTAGATATCTGCGAATCCGGGTTGTTAAGTCTTCTCTCGAAGTCTTCAAGGTCGTTTGATTCGCCAAATATAGATGCAACAGCTCGAAGGTCTAAGTTATCGCTTATGTCACTATTATTTGCTCTTACAGTGGTTACGTCCTGTGCAAAAGCATCGCCAGTAATAAAAAGGGCAAATAAGGCTATATGGCTAAATATTGTTTTCATGGTAGTAATTAAATTAGGTGTATGCCCGGCAATTTTATAAGTTATTTAGGGATATTCAATTACTGTGCCAATAATTTTTTTATACTTTTACACCCTTCCAAAAAACCAATCGCATTTTACTTTTTTTTAATTTATACAAATAATGCAGATACGTAAAGCAGCGCTTGAAGACTTTCAGATTATTAATGATTTAGCCATAAAAACCTGGCATAATGCATACGATAAAATACTTTCTCCCGAACAGGTAAATTATATGCTCGAAATGATGTACAGCCTTGAAGCCATTACAGAACAGATTTTGGGAAAAGGGCATCATTTTTTACTTTTATCAGAAGCCGGGAACTATCTTGGATTCGCTTCCTATGAGTTGAACTACTTATCAGGAACTACCAAACTGCATAAACTTTATGTCCTTCCTGAAACACAGGGGATGGGTGCAGGCAGGCTTTTAATTAAAAAGATTGAAGAAGCTGCAGCAGCCAATGGTAATGATAAGGTTAGCCTGAATGTAAACCGATATAACTCAGCGGTAAATTTTTATCAGAAAAACGGCTATACAAAATCGGGGGAAGAAGATATTAATATAGGTAACGGCTACCTTATGGAAGACTTTATAATGGAAAAGGCTTTATAATTTTAAGCTATTTTTCTATTTATATTATGATGCCGGTAACAGCTGTTTAATGTCTTAAGGGGTACATTTATATATATAAATTTAAACCCCAGAAATCATGATTGTACAAATTCCGGATTTGCCAAATAACATGGTAGGTTTCCGTGCCGATGGCGAGGTTACCAGAGACGATTTTGAAGTAGTAAAACATCAGGTTGCTTCCCTGGTCGAGAAAACCGGCCAACTCAATTATCTGCTGTTTCTTGATAATTCCCCAGCTGATTTTACTTTGGGTGCCTGGATGCAGGATGCCCTGTTAGGCATAAACCATATCACTAAATGGAACCGCGCAGCAATAATATCGGATTCAGAAGCAGTAATCAATTTTACAGCTGTATTCAGTAAAGTTATGCCGGGAGAATTCCGTGGTTATCATAAAGCCGATTACCAAAAAGCAGTAGACTGGGTATCCGGCAGAAGTGAAGAGTAATAGTATACAATTACATATTAAACAAGAAACTCCCTTAAAGGGAGTTTTTTATTGTCACAGTTTAATCCTCGTGTTTAGGAGGAATGTACTTTACATTCTTTTCGGTTTCTTTTTGCTCAACATATACGGCATAATCGGCAGGCTCTATCTTAGTACCTTTCATACAGGCATATTCACGGGTGAATTCTGCTCCAAAATAAAGTATGGCTGCTGTATAATAAACCCACAGCAGTATGATGATAATTGATCCCGCTGCACCATATGGAGATCCTGCAGCTGTAGTCTCAATATATAAGCCGATAAGGTAACGCCCCAACATAAATAGCAATGCGGTAAAAAAGGCACCCGCACGCACATCTTTCCATGCAATCTTAGCATCTGGCAATATTTTAAAGATTACACCAAACAATACTGTGATAACCATAAAACTTATTACAACATTGGCTATGTTAAGTAATATGATGGTCAGATCAGGGAAATAGGTTTTCAGTATATCATTTAGCGCCATTAGTGCCCCGTTTATAATAAGCGAAACAATAAGAAGGAAACCCAGTCCAACAATTATTGAACCTGAAAGCAGTCGGTCTTTTATAAGTTTTAGCCAGCCTTTTTTGGGTTTTGCCTTTACTCTCCATATCATATTTATAGAATCCTGTATTTCTCCAAAAACAGTGGTAGCACCTATAACAAGCGTAACACCACCAATTATGGCAGAAATGGTAGATTTACCTGAAAGTTGCAGGTTGCGTATTATCTGTTGTACCTGTGCTGCTGCCTGATTACCGATGAGACCGTTGATTTCTTCAAATATTCTCCCTTCGCTAGCTTCCTGTCCGTAAATGGCACCCGCGAGGGAAATGACCAATAGTAAAAGGGGAGCAAGTGAAAAAACAGTGTAATAAGACAGAGAGGCGCTTAGCTTAAGTCCTTTGTCGGCCATAAAACCACTAAAAGTATCTTTAAGTAGTTTGCCTGCGTTTTTTAGCGATGCTTTACTGAAATAGTTCTTCATGATGTTTTAGTTTCATACATAAAAATACATATCTCATCAGGCAAATACTACAATATTAACATAACTATAAACTTCTGTGATAAAATATGCATGCATATTTTATGAGCCCTGCAATAACTAAGTTTAAAACCCAATTATTTCATAAAAATGATTGTTACGCATTGGTTTGTAATTACTGTTAACACTAAAATACTTAACTTTATGGGAGTATTTAGCATCGTTTTTAACATGCTTTAAAATGAACAAAAACATGAAAATAGTGATAGTTGGAGGTGGTTTTGCAGGGATAAATCTTGCTAAAGGCCTCGCCGGAGATAAAAACTTTGATGTAACCCTTGTAGATAAGAACAACTACAATTTCTTTCCTCCTCTTATTTACCAGGTGGCGACTGCCTATCTGGAACCGTCAAGTATCAGCTATCCTTTCAGGAAATTATTCAGGAAAAATGATAATATACATTTTCGTCTTGGAGAAGTACTCTCTGTACGCTCTAACGAAAATAAAGTAGTTCTTAATAATGGCGAATTAGAATATGACCGTTTGGTTTTTGCTACCGGTGCTGAGTCTAATTACTTTGGTATGGATAACGTTCGTAAAAATGCCATACCTATGAAAACGCTTAATGATGCCATCGAAATGCGTAACAAGCTTTTACAGCGTATGGAAAAGGCAGCAATATGCACCAACAGCAGGGAACGACGTAAGTATCTTAATATAGTCGTAGCAGGTGGAGGCCCTACTGGTGTAGAGGTATCGGGTATGTTTGCCGAAATGCGTAATGGCATTTTGCGAAAAGAATATCCTGAATTATCTACCAGCGCAAGCAACATTTACCTTGTAGATGGAGGTGATGCATTACTGGCACCAATGAGCAAAAAATCGCAGGAGGATACTCTCGAAGCGTTAACTAAACTTGGTGTTGTTGTAAAGCTTAACACCAGGGTAGTAGATTATAAAGACGATACTGTTTATTTTCATAATGGAGAAACCATTCAGTCTAAAAATCTTATCTGGGCGGCCGGAGTATCCGCCAAAACCTTTGAAGGAATCCCTGCCGAAAGCTATGGCCGTGGTAAAAGGTTTATTGTAGACGGTTATAATAAAGTAGCTAATACTACAAATGTTTATGCATTAGGTGATACATCTATTATGGAAGGCGTAGATGATGCCTTTATGGGAGGGCATCCGCAGCTTGCGCAAGTGGCTATACAACAGGGTACGCTTCTGGCTAAGAACCTGAAACGCGAGGTTAAGAATGAGCAACTGAAAACCTTTAAATATACAGATAAAGGTTCAATGGCTATCATTGGAAAAAATAAGGCTGTTGCCGATATACCTAAACCGGAAATGCACTTTAAAGGCTTCATTGCATGGGCCATGTGGCTGTTCATTCACGTAATGTCGCTTATAGGCTACCGAAACAGGATCATTACCGCATATAACTGGATGGTTGCCTATTTCTCACAGGATCATTCACTACGAATGATTATCAGGCCTGATAAGAGCAGGAAGAAAGGGGAGGCAACAACTTAATTGCCAGCCCTAAATTCTTCAATAATTATTTCAAAAAAGATCTTATTTCGTTTATATAAATATCAGGATGTTCTGTAGCTACAGAATGTCCTGCATCTTTTATTATTACCAGCTTATGATCAGGAAAGAGGTCAAGGTATTCTTTGGCAGCTCCCCATTTCTGGTTGTCATACTGTCCCCTGAGGATAAGTGTAGGAATAGGTAATCCGTTCAATGCTTGTCTTGGATTTTTAACGTTTGATAGGCTGTTATATGTCATAATCTGAACATAGTAACCACCGCCTCCCTGAGCGGGTACAGCATTCTTAGGATCAGCCACTGTAGCTTTGTTAAGTTTACCATTAAGATAGGTCTGAAAATCATCAGCTTCTTTATCAGTCATCAATTTTTTACCGTTTACGGTAGCCATGAACGATGCTGTTCTTGTTCTAAGATTATTAGCTTTAAGGTTAGCATCCCTGTTATTGAATGTGGGTTCTTTGAGATCGAGGCTGTCGGGTGCAGGTAGTTGCAGCATTTCGTTGTTAAAGGGAGCTATCGGGCCAGGACCGGAAAACACAACTTTTTCTACTTTCGATGGATTATCTGCAATGTAAAGTGTAGCAAGAATAGCACCCCATGACTGCCCTATAAGTATAACCTTGTCAGCACCAATTTGGGTGACTATGGCTTCCAGATCCCTTTTATGTCGTTCGGCAGTATATCCTGTTATGTCATCAAGCCTTTCAGAATGTCCGCTGCCTAACTGGTCATAGAGGTAAACATCATAACCATCATCAGCTAATTTACCTAATAGCTCAATGTTCCTGTCGGTTATAAAACCACCCGGTCCTCCCTGTAGAAAAATCACTGGCGAAGCTTTTTTTATTCCTTTGCCAGGTATAAGAGTATAACCAAGCCTAGAGCCTGTAGAAAGGGTCCAGTATTGTGTCCCTTTTCGTTCTTTAAACTGAGGAACATCGTATGCATTAGGATACAATATGGCAAACATCAGGTATGCTATGAGCAATACAACTGCGAGAAGGATATATTTGACTACTCGTTTCATAAGAAGGGTTTTTCTTAATAACGAATAAGTAACCATTTTGATACAGGGATCAGGATTAAAAAGGATACCCTATGGCTAAGTTAAACACGAGATTCTCCTTTCGCCAGTATTTGCCGCCGAAGTCAATATCATCAATAACCCACCGATCACCCTCAGGCAACCATGGTTTTCTAAGCGGAAATGCACCATCGAGCCTTAGGATAAGAAATGATAGATCGAGCCTAATACCCACACCGGCACCTATGGCCAGCTCTTTATAAAAGTCTTTGGTAAATTCAGCTCCTTCTTTGCCTTCTTTTTTATTCCAAAGCCAAATGTTACCGGCATCTACGAACGCTGCCCCATGAATTACACTATATAGCTTCATGCGGTATTCGGCATTTAGTTCCAGTTTAATGTCTCCGGACTGGTCTGGGAGGAAAGAGGTAGAAGTAACGGTTGTATCACGGTATGTACCCGGACCAATAGATCTTGCCCTGAATGCCCTGATACTGTTAGTACCTCCCACAAAGAACTGCCTTACGTATGGCAATTCTGATGAGTTGCCATACGGTATTCCTATTCCTACAATTGCTCTTGTTGCCAACTGTGAGTTTTTGGTAAACTTACGGTAGTACCTAAAATCATGCTCAGTTTTAGCATACTGGCTAAAAGGAACATTAAGTATAGTAACAGGATCACCTTTTTTTACATTAGCACCGGTTATCAATCCGGTAAGGTTACCTGCAAGGTCAAATGAACCTTTATAATAAATAGTATTCTTTTTAAGCGCCCTCATAGTGTTGGTGTACGTATAGGAGTATGTAGGACCAAAGATCAGCTGTTTGTCTATGGCTCTTTGTAACGATCCGCTTTGATCATCTTCTATTTTTTGAAGATATTCTTCAGTTACATTCGTCGGACTTACATATATAACATCCATTACTTTCAGTTCGTGCTCTTTGGTAATGTCTTCTTTCCAGAGATAGCCAAATGATGTCTTAAAGTTGTTTAGTGAATATAGTTTTTGCCTGTTCTGGTATTCATACCCTACAGATATTTTTGTTCGTGGCACATAAGCGCTTGGGGTTTCTACTTTAAAAGGCGTAATAAAGCGGGGCCAGGTAAGGCTCACTTCTGTACCCACTCGATACACGTTATAGCCTTTATTCTGTCCCGACATTTGTACCTCAAGCCCTCCAAAGGCTGAGATACTAAGCAATTCAGCTGCTTTAAAAGTATTTCGGTTGCTCCAGTTTACGGTAAGTTCACTACCATTGTAGTTTGCCGAGTTGGTCTTTGCAGATAGTTCAGTCCTTATGGATTTCTTAGGTAAAGGCGTAAGGAAATAGTATGTATCCAAAGCTGTGTCCAACGAATCTGAAATTTTAAACTGGTTCTTTACAAAACGGAAGGTACCCAGGTTTACCAGTCGGTTAAGCGACAGGTTATGGTCTTTACGGTTATAGGTATCTCCTTTATGAAAGTATAATGTACGGTCATAAATAATAGGGCGGAAATTATGTTCTGTATCTATGATCGTAAAATCTTTATATTTTTCAACCGAATCATTTGCTGTAGGAGCCTTCAGGGTATCTCTCGCCGCGCTTAGGGTATAATTAGGGTAAATAAAGATATTGTTTATAGTATATACTTTTTTAGCTCTTTCAGGAACATCTTCTTTAACTCTTACTCTCAGGTCTACCTGATGATCGCCTACAGTACTGTCTACCCTTATGATAAGATAGTCAGGGTTGAAAAAGAAATAGCCTTTTTCTTTAAGACGCTCATCAATGCGGCTACGTTCGTCCTTGATCTTATCAAGGTCATAAGCGCTTCCCGTTTTTAATCGAGTCCTTCTTTTGGTTCTTGTAACCGCGCTGTCAAGCTGTGTACCCAAAGAGTCCGGCCAAATAACATTTCTGATAGTATATTGTTTTCCCGGCTTAACGGTATATAAGGCTTTTGCTTTCCTGTTCGATGAAGTTGAATCGGCACTGGTCCGGGTTTTAAAATAACCTCTGTTCTCTGAGCGATTTTGAAGTACATCGGCATTATAGTCCAGGCTTACTTGACTGAATAAGACAGGCGGTTCTCCTACTTTATTGCGTAGCCAGTAACGAAAGCCTTTAGTTTTTGTAGGCTCTCCTGCAAGATTATACATGGAAAGTTTAAACCGCCACCCTAATATCTTCCGATTTGGTTTCGGGCGCAACAGGTCTTCCATTTCAGCTTTCATGGCTTTCCTTTCGCTTTTAGACATCAGGGAATCTTCAATCTTAACCTCACCGCCAACATAAAGCATGTCTCCTTCAGGTATATGTTTGATATTACTGCAGCTATATAATACCAATAGTAAGAATGGGATGTAATATATAGGCTTAATTTTCATTTTTCTCGTCTTTTGGCGTTTTATCATCCTGTTCTTCCCTGGCTTTACGTTCTTCCTCTTCTTTTTCTTGCTGCTTCTTCTTTTCCTTCAGCTCTTTTTCTTTTTTGATCATTTCTTTTTCTTCTTCAGTCCTGTGAAAAAGCTCCCTGAATTTATTGTAATCAAGGGTAAAGATTAACGAAACTCCGGTTTCAATTACCTGCCCCTGTACTGCGGCATCATATTCATCTTTATTATAAGCTCTTACGGCATATCGGCCGTCTCTTGTCAATTGATAATCTACGGCGACATCTCCGGCAATATTGTTGGTTTCTTCATTTGCCTGAGCAGATCCTTCTACGCCAAAGCTGCTGCCAACGGTCACTTTAAGCCTGTCATCGAATAATCTTTTAGATGCGCTCACATTCAGATCAGTACGATCTTGTCTTTCTCCCGATGTATAGTCTTCTCTTGATTCCAGGTCAAAATTAAGTTCTACGCCCTTTATTAAATCGCCCGCAAGATTATTCATCTGCTGCGAAAGTATTTTACTCACACTTTGTCTTGCCAGTGCCCCGGTACTTGATCCGGCTTCGCTGGAGAAAGGATTTTCACCAATAAAGCGGTTTAATAACAATACTGCAAAAACCTGTTTATTCAGTTCTGATGGCTCCTGACGTAACTGCGCAAGCTTGGCATTAGTTGTATTGATCACGTTAGTAGAAACATTGTTGTTACCATCTTCAAGCTCTATGTCAAAAGACAGTTCAGGCTTTAATAGCTCGCCCTCCATTTTCAGGATGGTATTGAACGGAATCTTTTGCTTAAAGGTATTTTGTGTCGATTGCGGTTCGTTAGCAATCTGTGCACCCAAAAGGTCAATAGGAGCAATGTCCGCTTTATAAATGGCACTAATATTAATATTGGCATCCGTTGGCTCGCCAGTCCATTGAATGTAGCTGCCTGATTTTATTTCAAATTTCCTTTTTATGAAGTTAAAGGTCATTTGGTATGCGCCTTCGCTAAATTCATAACGTCCGGTAAGTGTTGTTTTACCCGATTTATCGATACCGCCTGTAAGCTGCGCTTCTCCTTTAAGCTGTAGGTAATCCCCATTTCCTTTATCAATGACAAGGTTAAGCTCAGCTTCTTTAACAACTTCAATATTTACAAGCACATCCATGCCTTTCAGGTCAGATGAATTTACCTTCTGTTCTATTTTAAGGCGTTGCATCATTTCGATATTGTCTTCATCTACAAATTCTACAATACCTTCTCTGTCAGCAATAGACGGATCCTGTTGTGGTAATACTACTGTAAATTTAGTGTTGTCGTCAATTTTTAGGTTACCATCTACCACAGGGCTTTCAGGAGTACCTTTTATATTCAGGTGCGTGTCAAAATACAGCTTGCCATAATAGAAATCGTTATCATTAAGAGTAGAGTTCACCGCCCTGAAATCCTCAGCATCTACAGTCAGATTAAAAGAAATATCCCTGTAGTTGGTGGTGTTAATGGTACCGTTTATGTCAAGCGTATTGTTTTCTTCGTCATTGATCTCGAAATTGTTAAGTGTAATACCGTTATCAGTAAACTGAATTTCGTCATTTATACCTTTAAAATAGGAGTTCAATTGAGTTACTCTGAGTGCCACGTCATTAAAACCAAGGCTACCAATTACATTAGGGTCAGCAGCAGTTCCTGTTACCTTAAATTTGCCCGATAAATAGCCTTTACCGTCTTTTATTTCGCCCATGCTAAATGCCTGAAGACTTTCAATGTTTAGTTTTTCAAGATCAATGTTGAGGTCAAAGCTTTGTGAAGCATCATTGTAATTTCCATCAATTATTGCCTGATTGCCATTTCCTGTTATTTCAACGTTGGCAGTATAGGTATTGGCAATCTCATTGTTCACCTTAATTTTTATATTACCCACTGTATCTTTGCTGATGGCAAAATCGGTAATATCAATGTCAGACGTAAAAACAGGATTTGTAGTTAGGTTACGAAGTTCAGCCTTGCCGTCAAGCGTTCCTGTTATCTTGAGTTCCTGTTTGTTTATAATGTTGGTAAGTGTTTCAATCTTAAAGTTATCCAATTCAACGTCCAGAGGGGCATTCGCCGATTCTGATGCCGACTGCAACTTTAATCTGCCGCTTTCACTGCTCATTTCGAAATTATTAGCATAAATGCCATCTTTCCCAAAGCGGATTATATTATTTTCGGCAATAGCCCAATTCTCATAGTTTAGCTTCAATCCATCAGGATTTAGCGATAACTCAGTGTTTTTATCCGATGCTTTCAGCTGTCCTGCAACCATGTACTGCTCATCTTCTTTTTTATCCTGAATTTGTAGTTTGTAATTTATCAGATTATCTTTTATATCTCCGGTAATAGAAGTTTTTGATAGTTGGAACTGTTCACTTTGTACTTGTCCTATCTGAACATTGTAGCCAAGGGCATCTTCCTGGTTTTCTACTTTTATATCAACTCCCGACACAGTATAATTGCCATAGACAATCCTCGGTATAGATCCGTTAATTCTTATGCTGTCGGTAGCACTATCATAGCGTCCTTCAATTTTGATAGGCTCTAATCTCGTGATTTGCGGAATCAGTTTATAGATTACAGGATCATTATCTATCACAAGGCCAAAATCAAACTGCTGTGGCAGGTTCGATTGCTTTGGAGCAGCAGGGTTAGTGTTGTAATATTTAGCAATGGTAGAAGACAGGGCAGGACCAACCTGAGTCAGTTTATATTTACCCTTCATGTAAGCTTTCAGGAATGGAGACTTCACCTCTATGGCAGTAGTGTCCGGCTTGCTAATGGCTATAATATTTATAGAATCCAGAGCAAATTGCTCCTTATCGTTGGCAAACATAAAGCTGTGAAATTTCACCGTTCCGTTAAGGTTATCGGGATTGGCATCGGTTATATCAGCGTCGATGTTACCACGGAGCTTTAACGGCCCGGCATGAAGATTAAGTTTGTCAAGATCAGCAATATCAACATTAAGCCTTATTTTTCCATTAGGGTATTTACCTTTAAATCCTCCATTGGCAACCAGTTGGAAGTCGAGGTTAGGGTCATTCATATCTGCCGTGGCATCAAACTGTCCGTTGTTTATGCCGCCATCTACTTTAAGGTCTTTATAGGTATAGCTGTTGTATTCTGCTTTTATGATATTGGCTTTAATTTTCGCATTGGCAGTTTGTGGTTCAAGACCCTTGCCTTTCACTTTGGCCTTAAGGCTTATTCGACCTATAGAGTCATTAGTGATAAGTGTGCCTACATCAAAATTATCAATGTCAACATCTGCATCGTATAGTTCATTACCTTTTTTACGCTGGTCAAAAGTGGCTTTCACTTTGGCATTTCCAAAACTGCTGGTGAGGTTAACATCGGTAAAGAAATTATTGATTTTTCCTTTGAATTTGGCTTTCGCCGAAAGTTTGCCCGGAAGTCGGATATTGGCCGGTAAAGTACCTTTAGGGATATAAGTATTAATGTCTTTTGATGTTGAGGTAAAGGCCCTCACATTCATGTCAAACCATGCGGTCTTTACATTAGGAAGCCCAATGATCCTTCCGCTTGCAGCAATTTTTGTAGCGCCTATGCCGCTTACCTCAAGATTAGCAATGCGAATATCGCTTACCTTACCTTCCACACGGCTGGTAATATTCAGCACACCATTTGGATTTCCTTTAAAAGGAGCAGTGTCGGCAAGGGTAGGGACAAACAGCAAAACATCCCTGAAACCTATGTGGCTGTCCTTAATATCAGCATCTACAGTTAAGCTGCCAATATCTTTAGTAAGGGCGTCGAGTGAAGGATAGGAAACAATAATCTGGTCTTCAACAAGAGTATAAGGTGTTTCAAGATACAAGTCTTTCAGTTCGGCACCTTTAGGGCCATAAAAGAAATTGGTATGCAATTCTTCTACATTCAGACCGCTTTTATCTTTTATGGCAAAAGAGCTTATATTCCCTGAAATTGCGTCGGGTGCATAAGAAAGATCTTTTGCTTTAAGCTTTAAGCCAGTTAAGTCAAGATGTTTGTAATCGATGCCTTTAGAAACCGGAACAGAGTTTTGGTCATCAAATTTGAATGCTACGTTTTGAATGTCGGTTTTGGCAAGCTTAAATTTCCATTGTGCCTGTTGTACAGCCTGAGTTTTTTCCGGTAATGCCTGTTGTACCTGCTTTTCGAACTTACCAAAGGCCAACTGACCTTTTAGTCCGTCAATTTCAAGATTTTTCAGGTCTATCATCTGTTTTTTCAGGTCGATATCATTAACGTCTACAAAAAGTTTTTTCAGGTTCAGTCCTGTATCAAGACGGCTGCCTTCGTTGTCATAACCTATTGCTACATTGGTAATATCAATTTTTCCAAGTTTGAGTTTCAGGTCAGGCTGTTTAGAAGCTTCTTCGGCTACTTTTTGGGTACCCTGTGCTACCTGGGCAATCATTCCCTGCTTTAAGGTAAGCTTAAGTCCGTCGAGCTTTATTTTAGGAATTGTAAATTCCATCTTGTCAAGGTCGAATTTGCGTATTCGGGTATCAAAGTGTTTGAGATTGGCGCTAAGATTGTTCTTTGTTATCTTATCATCATAGCTGATACGTATTCTGTCAAGGTTAACTTTGTTTATGGAGAACTTCATCGGGGCAGATGTAGTGTCTTTAGGTTTGTCAGAAGCAAAAGCCTTAATTATGTAATCGAAATTGAAAACGGAGTCTTTATTACGCCTCACATTGGCAACAATATCTTCAAGGTTGATCGAATTTATCTCAACTTCGTTGTCTAAAAGCTTAAAAAGGCTGATATCAACAGCCAATTTATCGCCTGCAAGTAGCGTGTCTCCCTGCTGGCTTTCAAAGTAAACACCTTCAAGGATTACCTTTTTTGGCAGGCCTATTTCAATCTTGCCGATGCTGACATCAGTACCTATCTTTTTCTCCAGGTAGCTGACGGCCTTATCTTTAACTATATTTTGGAAATAGGGGACTTGTAGTAATAGTACTATCAGTAGGAACAATCCGATGATTGATCCTACTATCCAAAGAATAATTTTAAGGCCTTTACGTAAGTATTTCTTGAGCTTCACATTCATTATACCCTAAAAATAGATATAAAATGAATAGTAGTGTTTTAAAATTTTGCTAAAAAATTACTTACAAAAATAGTAAAGACTATTCTTACTTAAAAAAATATAAAAGTGACAAACTAAAACCTAACAAAATCTTAACCACGTTTAATGTAATAGTTCTTATTTTTATGATTATTTACTGCTATGTCTCAAACAGATACATTTTTACCAGGTCCGGTTTACCGCAATAGGGATATCAGCTGGCTGGAATTTAACGGGCGCGTACTCACGGAAGCTCAGGCTGATAATGTCCCCTTATTGGAAAAGGTGAGATTCCTTTCTATATATTCTTCCAACCTTGATGAGTTCTACCGCGTACGGATTCCTGCTCTCATGGCATTAAAAAAGCTGACAGGTAAAAAAGCAGAAGCCGACAGGAAGCTGTATAAAAAGATATTAAAGGACATCAATGAGATCGTGCATGAACAGCAGCAGCAGTTCGGTCAACTTTTAAAAGAAGAAGTGCTACCGGGACTTGAAGCCGAAAACATAAATCTCATTTATGACAAACCGTTTCCGGAGGCGACTAGGGAAAATGCCAAAAACTATTTCTTTACGCGTGTACTTACTTACATCAAGCGTATGGAACTCAATGCCGATACGAATTTCTTTACCGAAAACAATAAGCTTTATTTTCTGGTTTCGGTAACAGACGGTGATGGTAATGAATTCCTGCATATAGTGAATATCCCTTCCGGTGAGATGCCAAGATTTTATAGTATTGCAAAAGAAGAAACACAGTATATACTTTTTATAGACGACATCATTAAAGAAAATCTTGATGCTATTTTTCCGGATGCTGTTATCAATGGAGCCTATAGCTTTAAGATTACCCGTGATGCTGCCCTTGAATTTGATGATGATTATGAAGAAGGCCTTGCAGCACAAATGGAAAAAAAAATTGCGAAACGCGATTTTGGAATAGCTACCCGATTTCTGTATGATTATGCCATGCCCGAAGAGTATCTTCAGGTGCTGATAGAGCTTTTGCAGTTAAAAGGTGCCAACATTATTAAAGGGAGATCTCACCATAACCTTAAAGACCTTGCTGAACTTCCCATACATAACGCTGCCCTTGAATACCCAAAATGGACTTCGCTACCTTTTGTTTTCGAGGAAAGATCATTGTTTGAACATATCCAAAAGCATGATGTAATGATCCATACACCCTATGGTTCTTATGATACAGTGCTGCGTTTTTTTAATGAAGCAGCTATCCATAACGATGTTGAGGAAATTTTTGTAACCGTTTACCGTATGGCGCAGGATTCACGCATTGCCAATGCGCTTATCAGTGCTGCCGGTAATGGCAAAAAAGTAACGGTGATCGTTGAACTAAAAGCCCGTTTTGACGAATCAAATAACATTCGTTGGTCCAAAAAACTGAGTGAAGCCGGGGTTACAATTATTCACAGTGTTCCTTCACTGAAAATCCATGCTAAAACGGCATTGGTAAAATTCAGGAAAGGCTATAGTATTAAAGCATTGGGATTATTGGCAACCGGGAATCTTAACGAAACTACTGCACGTTTTTATACCGATCATATATTGCTTACTTCGCATAGCGGAATGACAACTGAACTTAAGCAGGTATTTAAATTTCTGAGCCTGATGAAAAAGCGTGAAGCAAAAGATGTCTATAAATACAAACACCTGCTTGTAGCACAATTTAATTTACGGGACAGGTTCTTGGAACTAATAGACAGGGAAATCAGTCATGCTATAAATGGACTTTCGTCCGGCATAACGATAAAACTCAATAATCTTGAAGAGCATGTACTTATAGATAAATTGTATGAAGCTTCGGCAGCAGGGGTAAAGATCAATCTGCTAGTTAGAGGAATTTGTTGTCTTTTACCGGGTATCGAAGGGTTGAGTTCAACGATTACCGTAAAGCGTATAGTTGACCGTTATCTGGAACACGGACGTGTCTTTATCTTCAATAATAATGGGGATACCGAGGTTTTTCTTGGTTCAGCCGACTGGATGAACCGCAATATATACAGAAGGGTAGAGGTGTGCTTTCCGGTTTATGATACTATGCTTAAAGACGAACTCATTCATCTCGTTAATTTGCAATTGCGCGAAGAAAGTACCGACGAAAAACGCTCGCAGGAAAAGATATATGAATTTTTAAGGGATGAGACTTAGTATTAATTCTCTTCGTCTTCTACCTGAAGTATGTGTAATATACGATGTATTACAGGAGCAAAGAATACGGCGGTTATACTAAGAAAAGCCACGCCGCTGTACAGTGCATAAATAGATGAAAATACTTTGGCAGCATCATTGGGCATATCCGAGACAGGACCCATTCCTGTCAAGATCATGGATGCCATATACAAACTGTCTACCCAGTTAAGATCGGCATAATGGCGATAGCCCAATACACCAACACCCACTGAAAATAGAATCAAGGCAATTGCTACAAGTGTATAGCGTCCCATTCGCAATGCAAAACGATGTACAGGTAGTACTCTTTGTCGGCGGTGTTCCATAAAGCTAAGATAAAAAATACTGTAGTAGCTTAAACATTTATTTCAGGAACTTCTCTTACTTCTCCCGGCTGTAAATTATCAAGATGCGTATTGCCAATTCGCACCCTTACCAAACGTAGTGTAGGGAAGCCAACAGCCGCGGTCATTTTGCGAACCTGCCTGAATTTACCTTCGGTTACGGTTATAGATACCCATGAAGTAGGGCCGTGGCGTTCATCACGAATTTTTCTGCCACGTTCGGGGAATTCCGGTTTTTCGGTTACAATATGCGATTCACATTGGCGGGTAATGTATTTTGTTCCCTTAAAACCTATTTCAACACCCAGTTTTAGTTTTTCTACGGCCTCCTGGGTTATGATGCCATCAACCTGTGCATAATATTCCTTTTCTACTTTTTTGCTGCGCACGATTTCGCTCATCATGCCATCAGTTGTAAGCAGTAGTAATCCTTCGGAATCTTCATCAAGTCGCCCGATAGCCATAGTGCCTTCGGGAAAACTGTGCAGCTCTCCCAATAGTTTTTTGTTGCGTTTAAGGTTATAGGTAAACTGGCTCAGGTAGCCAAAAGGTTTGTAGATTAGGAAGTGATGATGCATGAAGCAAAGTTAAACCTTTTCTAATGATGGTGAAAACTACTTATATTTGGTATACAAACAACAAACAGTCAGAATTATGAAACCTCAAATCCTTGAAATAAAAGCTGGTATCCAAATCCAAAAACCGGTTCATGAAGTCTTTGAAACAATAATCGATCCTCCAAAAATGTCTAATTATTTTATCGCTTATGGCTCAGGCCGTATGGAAAGCGGAGCAAATCTTATATGGCGCTTCCCGGAATTTGATACAGATGTACCTGTCAGGGTAGGTGAAGTACGTAAGGATGAATACGTTTCCTATTATTGGGATAATGGTGATAAAGAAACGCTGGTTGAAATGACCCTTACTGCAAAAGGCAATGACACAGTTGTAATCGTTACCGAAAAAGGAGCAGAGAATGATGAGGCGGGAATCAAATGGCTTAAAGGGAATACTGAAGGCTGGGCAAATTTTCTTGCTTGCCTGAAAGCATGGCTTGACCATGGCATCCATTTACGCAAAGGCGCTTTTGATTATATGTTCGAAAAATAATTGACATATTAATAAAAAATAGGCTATCATAAGATAGCCTATTTTTTATTTTTCAAGGATCATATTTATTCCCTGACCACCTGCTGCACAAACCGAGATAAATCCCCGGCCGCTGCCTTTCTCATGGAGCAGTTTTGCCATTGTTGCCAATATACGGCCGCCTGTTGCGGCAAAAGGATGTCCTGTAGCCAGACTGCTTCCATTTACATTCAGTTTAACCGGGTCAATCGAACCCAAAGCCTCAACTCCGAATGATGCCGATAACTCGGGGCTTTCCCATATCTTTAATATAGCCAGGACTTGAGCAGCAAAGGCTTCGTGTATCTCGTAGTAATCAAAATCCTGAAGTGTCAGCCCTGTTTTTTTTAACAGGCGCGAAGCCGAATATACAGGCGCAAGCAGGAGGTTATGTTTGTTTTCAACATATTCGATAGCGGCTAATTCAGCATGAGTGATATAGGCCAGTATAGGCAGATTATTTTGTTTAGCCCATTCTTCACTGGCAATAAGAATGCACGATGCACCATCTGTAAGCGGTGAGGAGTTACCGGCTGTCAGGGTTCCGTTTTCCTTGTCAAATGCAGGTCTTAATTTTGCGAGTTTTTCCATAGAGGTATCGCGCCTCATGTTATTGTCGCTTTTCAGTCCCAGATAGGGAGTCAGCATATCATTAAAAAATCCTCTGTCAGTCGCAGCAGCCATTTTGAGATGGCTTTGTAAAGAGTAAGCGTCCTGATCTTCACGAGATATGTTATAATATTTCGCAGTATATTCTGTATGTCCACCCATAGAAAGTCCTGTACCCGGTTCCAGATTTTCGGGAGCGACAGGGGTAAAATCACTGAAGCGTATTCCGGAAAGATGTTTCAATTTTTCAAAGGTACCTTTACTGCGGCGAGCTGATAGTAATATCTTTCTTATATGTTCATTAAATTCTAAAGGCACATTACTGGTAGAGTCAACGCCTCCCGCAATGCCACAATCAATTTGGCCGAGGGCGATCTTATTGGCAATGTATATCGCCGATTCAAATCCTGTATTACATGCCTGCTGAATATCACAGGCAGGAGTTTTAGGATCGAGTGATGTATGCAATACGCATTCGCGCATCATGTTTATATCCCAACTATGTTTTATTACCGCACCTCCGGCAACTTCACCCAGTTCTTTCCCCTGAAGTTTATAACGGTCTATAAGGCCATTAAGGGCAGCTGTCATCATATCCCTGTTGCCGGCAGTAGTATAAGCTGTATTATTTCGGGCAAAGGGTATACGATTGTAGCCTACAATGGCAACCTTGCGTGGTGGAGTATTGGTTTGCATAGCTGAAGAATTTTGGATAGTACTAAGGTACTTAAATTCTGTCAGAATGAAGTAAGGTAATACAATCTTAATATTAGAGTAATCACTTATTGTCTTAGTATTTCCAGATTTGCAATACCAAAAACAACAAGATGGGATTATTTGATAAAAAAGAAAAAAAACTAAGAAAAGAGCTTAATAAAAAAAACGCAGGATATTGTAGGGAAGGAGTGAAGGAACTTGAAGAACTTCATGATGAGCTTAAATCTGCATATAAAAAACTGGACACGATTGCTGAAGAGTTTTCGGCTTTTAAAGAACTGGTAGCCAAAAGTCTTAATGAAGATGACAATGCAAAGATGGAATATTTTCATGAGCGTTTCAGGCAGCTTGATAAATTATCACGAAATGCAGTGCGAGATGTAAGCGATTTGTTGAGAAACCAAAAGAAAAGGCTTAGAGAAGCCATAAATGATGAATAGTTAAAAGTAAAACAGCCCCGCATTGCGGGGCTGTTTTTTTATATGAATGTTGGTTTAATCCTGTCTGTTAATGTAGATCCATCCGGTTTCAGAACCACCGGCTGAACGCTCAATAACAAAATAGTATGTACCTGTTGGCAGCTCGTCTCCTTTGCTGTTCTGTCCAATCCATTCTTTTTTGTAGTTGTCTTTAGAATATACATCCTGACCGTAACGGTTATAGATTGTTAACTTTTTAACCCCCATGAATTCAAGGTCAAAGTAGTCATTAAAACCATCGCTGTTAGGTGATATACCTTTTTGTATTGTACAAGCAATACCATCTACAATAAACGATCTTGTAGTCTCACAACCATCTACAGTAACAGTTAACAGTACTTCCATTGGGAATGTATCTGTTTCAGGAGTGCTGTTAGCATATTCTGTTACGTTAAGGGTGTAAGTGTCAGTTCCGATAGTGCTACCTGATTTAGTAGACCATTTGAAAGAAACTGAAGGACCGTTGTCGTCAAAGTTGCCATTTGTCGGTGAAGCAGTTACAACATAAGAACTTCCATCACATTCGCCATTAAAGCCAAATCCAAGCTCAGTGCCAATTGTAAATGTATAGCTCGATTCACCATTTTTGATACAGTTAACAGGATCACCTGCAAAGGTGTACGTAACTGTATGAGTACCCGGCGCACTTCCTGAAATATCTACTAAACCTGTTGCAGCATCAATAATAAGGCCACTTGTGCCTTTGTATGTACCGCCTGGAGTAAAGTCAGGTGCCAGGTTTGGTGATGCATCTGCACCATTGTAACAGAAGCTGTTAGCATAATCAAAAGTAGTTACCGGAGTAAATACCGGGATGATACTTAATGTAGTGCTACTTACACCAGCAGCCACACAGTTTGGAACACTTTGATCTACTGTGTAAACTATGGTATAATCACCTGGTGCATTTGCAGCGATGTTAACTTCACCCGTTACAGTATCAATTATAAGACCATTATTTGCTGTAAACGTACCTCCTGCAGTAAAGCCTGTAGCAAGTAACGGAAGCTGGTTAGCCGTATCTCCACATACTGGTGTAGTATAAGAGAAATCGGTTACAGCCGGAGCTAGTGGGTCAATTATAATCTGAACAGATGTAGAACCACCTATCTTACATACCGCTGGGTTTGCAGTTATGGTATAAGTAACCGTATATGTATTTGGCGTACTTGCAGCAAGGTCAATTTCTCCTGTTGCAGGGTTTATTACTAATCCTGCCTGTGAAGAATAATATCCTCCTGTAGTATGTCCTGCATCCGGTACAGGAATTGGGTTAACATCCTCAATACATACTCTGTCTATAAGTGTAAAGCCTGTTAACGGTATATCTGAACCATTAACTGTAACAACAATCTCTGTCCTTGCGCTTTCGCAAGAGTTAGGAGATACCTGGCTTACAAAGTAACTAGTTACTCCCGCATCGGCAGTAGAAGGTGTTGGAGCAGTTGTTGATGCTGTTCCACCTGTAGGTACTGTATACCAGTTAAGCGTGTTGCCGGCAAGTGCTGTTGCAACAAGTGGCGCAGCTGTAGCATCTTCACAGTATTCGATAGCTGTTACCGGAACTACAGGAGTAGCAGGTATAGGATATACGTTTACTGTGATGGCAGTCCTTGGACTTTCACATTCAAGTACAGTATACTGTGATACATAATAAACAGTAGTACCCGGTACTGTTGTATCCGGAGTAGGAGCAGTTGTATCTGATGTACCTCCTGTTTCAGTCGTGTACCAGTAAAGCGTATTATTGTCTATTGCTGTAGCTGATAAAGCCGTCGGTGTTTCACCTTCGCAGTAGTCAATGGTTGTAATAGCTACAGGTGGAGGCACATTGCCATTATTGTAGGTCACTTTAATTGTACTGGTACAGTTTTGTGTTGTCCAGCTAAAGTAATAATCACCTGATGCAGTAAATCCGCTGATAGTTGTAGTATTAGCGCCTGGATTTTCAATGATGGTTTCACCAGGGTTAGTTGCTAAAGCTCCCCATTCTCCGGCACCTGCACCTACAACTGTTGTTGTATTATTGATACATGTCAAATCAGAATCTGATACTGAAACGATACTGTTATTAGCTTTAAAGTCAATTCCGTCAAGGAAGTTACCGGTAGATATATCATTTGTAAATGTAGAAACAGCTTTAAAGATAAAACGTGTTACAGGCTGATCTAACGGAGCTGTATATGTTCCCGTATATGTCGCCCACGCTTCTTTACCTGTAGAAGCAGTTTGGATTGATACATAAGGCCCGCCCGGAGGACCTGCCTGTACTTCACAAGTATCCTGTCCTATTCTTCCTTTATGTCCAAAAGTATAGGTAAATATAGTTCCTGAAGGAGATTCGTAATCCTGGTAAAGTCCAGAGGCCTGATAAGCATTCAATTCGACAAATTGTCTGCCTTCATAACCTGGGTGATTTTCATAATTAGGAACCGTCCAGAATTCCATTCTTTGATCCGTAGCGGTTGTTCTCCATCCCGGTACTATACTCTGATCAATTTCGGTATGTGGCCATGAGGTTGGTGCCTGTGTTGGTAGAACAGGATATTCAAAACTAGGATTTATAGTTGTAATAGCACAGTTATCTGCTCCACCTGCTGATGGAGGTGCCGGTGTATTAACACAAATTTTAAACGTAATGTTTTGATTTCCAGTTGTTGCATTCAAGTAAACTCTTACTTTATAAGTAGTCCCTGGAGCCAGGTTTTTAGCCATCATTACATTGGTTGTTGCACACCCCACCAACAATAACGATCCGCATACTTCACCCTGATATAATTCAATAATTACAGGCTGAGCACCGTTAACTAATTCTTTAATGCCAAATTCAGTAAGAGATATTTCATGTCTTTCTGAAGTTGCTACGAACTCGTACCAAACATCTCCTCCATTTGTACCACCACAGTTGAATGGTTGTGGAGATGGTGTAGCACCATTATACATAGCAGTAGAGAATTGTTCGCAATCATGGTTTACAGCGTTAGTCTGTAGTGTATAAGCACCAGTACATTCGTCATTGCCAATAGCAGTTTTGAAAGGGAACGGACCTGCCCACTTGCTCTTGTCGCTTGTACTACATACTGATCTTACATAATATACATAATTTGTAGATGGCTCTAAAGCCGGTGTTGTGTAAGCAAAAGGCTTAGATGGTGCACTTACTGCTATCGAAGAAGCGTTTGGTGCAGGTTGGCCCGGTTCTGTTACATAAACTTCCCAGTTATCAGCTGTACCAATCTCAGTCCAGTTGAAGGTTGCTCCAACTTGTGTTGGTAAAGTAGCGCTCAACGTTGTAGGTTTAGGACATGTTACTATAGATAAATTAATATTATCAATAGCTCCAGGAGGCTGACTTCCTGTGAAAGTATCATTTCTCCATTCAAATACTATACGCATTGTTGTATTAGCATAACCTGTTGAATTAAGAACGTAGTTAGCAGTTGTCCAGTTAGCATTGTTAGATAGTGTAGCTAGTAGCTCACGATCTCCGGCAGTTGGGATTAGTGCATTGTTTGGAGGAACATAACCACTTGGTACGCGCCATACTTTTATATAATCCACTCCGCTTTGTCCTAAGTTTTTCCAGTCAAAACTAAAGTCAAGAGAGGTTGTGCCAGGAGGAACAATGAAATCTTTATAAGCATGAACTACAGAAGCTGATGTTATTACGTAATTGTGGGTAGCACCACCAGTATTACTTATGTATAACGATTTTCCGCTACCATTACTTACTGCAGATCCCACAACCCATTTGTTTACAGCCGTAGTACTTTTGGTGATCCATCCATGTGTAGGGCCATTGAAGTTCTCATCATAGTTAAGGCTAACCGGGTTTAGTGGTGTGCTGAATTCAAATGGTCCAATCCATAAACTCTTATCAGTATCACCGCAATTATCCCTAACCCAGAAATAATAGTTAGAAGATGCAGGTAACCCAGAAAGCGTAACCGAAGGTGTTCCAACACTTCCTGAAGGAGTTGTTGTTGGTCCCGGAGGAGTCTGTGTTTGTGTGTAATAATATTCGTAGCCAATAGGTAAAACTGTAGGAGGTGTCCATGTAAATGTTATACCTGCAGCATTGTTAGAAGGCATTTGAATATTGCTAGGAGTAGGACAGGTAATAAGTTTAAAATTAATGTTATCTATCGCAGCAGGTGGCTGAGTACCTCCTCCGGCACTGTTTCTCCATTCAAATACTAAACGCATGGTCTGACCAAGTAAGCCTGTAGCAGGAAGTATCGTGTTAGAAGTTGTCCATATTGAGCTATCCTGGAAATTACCTCCAACCGGTATACGGCCAGCTGCAGCACCAATAGGAGTTCCCGGAACCGGTATGAAACTTGTAGGTACTAACCAAATTTTGAAATAATCAAGATTGGCTTCACCAACACTTTTCCAGTCAAATGAAAATTGGAACTGATCACCAACAGGAGGGAAGGTGATATCTCTATAGGCATGTACTACCGAAAGCGTAGCAACATTATACGCATTGCTTGCTCCATTGTCATTGGTAATATACAATGAGTTTGGTGCACTATTGCTTACAGCTGTTCCTACTACCCATTTGTTCGCTTGCGTTCCATTGACAAAATCCCAATTATGAGGGTTCATGTCAAAGTTTTGGGTATAGTCTATAGTAGCAGGAATCTGTGGCGTTATAAAGCACACAGGACCTATCCATTTACTTGTAGAGGTAGAACAGTTATTTCTTACCCATAGACAGTATGAAGTTGAAGGAGGTAAGCTATTAAGCGTTAACGCATTTGTAGACGTTGTCCCAGTTGGAATTGTCGCACTTGTAGGTACCGTTGAGTCAGGGGCAAGATAATAATCATAGCTTGATGATCCTGTAAAAGGAGCTGTCCATGCAAAAGTTGCCTGCGCCATTGTCAGTGTGTTCATTACAAGAGCTGAAGGCAGCGGACAAGCTATAACTTTAAAGTTAATGTTATCTACAGCTGCAGGCGCTTGATCACCGATTGATGGGTCATTTCTAAACTCAAAAATAAGCCTTCTGGTGCTATTGCCTATACCTAGTTGAGCTGCCTGAATAAGAAGTGTCTGGTTTGTCCAGTTGTTATTCAGTGAAAGCGCTCCACCAATTTGTATAGCATTGGCAGTAGTCATTTGATTTCCAGGAACAGGAGTGAAAGCAGTTGGTGCAATCCAAACCTTAAGCCAGTCATACGTTGTGCTTTCACAATTGTTTTTCCAGTCAAAAGATAATTCCAGTTGATCTACACCGGGAGGTATCGTTATATCCCTGTATGCATGTACTGCCGAAGTAGCATTTATGTTATAAGTATTTGTAACACCATTGTCCTGAGAGATATACAATGAACTTGTTGCGCTGTTATTTACCGCAGTACCAACTACCCATTTATTGGTTTGGTTACCATTACTCAATGCCCAGCCATGAGGGCCAAGGTCGAAATTCTGAACATAGTCCATTGGAGCAGGAATCTGAGGCGATATAAAGTTTAAAGGACCTGACCATGTACTTGTATCACCTGTTCCACAATTTGCCCTTACCCAAAAAAAGTAATTGGTTGAAGGCTGAATTGCTACTCCTGTGGCTGTAGTTGTTGCCGAAGTTCCCGTAGGCAGCGTTCCGGCAAGCGGAGTATCAGTAGATGATGTAGTTAAATAATAATCATATCCATTTGCAGGAACAGATGTAGGAACCGTCCAGCTAATATTTACCGTACTGTTAGTAAGCGTATTTGCAACAATTACCGGGTTTGATGGCGCCGGACATGTTATTACGGTAAAATTAATATTATCTATAGCTGCCGGAGGCTGAGTACCTGTAAAGGCATTATTTCTCCATTCTAATACAAGTCTTCTTGGTGTTCCGCCAAGACCAGTAACATTGACTACGCCATTAAAAGTACTCCATGCTGCGTTTCCTGTCAAATCGCCACCAATCTTTAAGTTAGGGGCCGCATTTGCTAATTGTGTTCCCGGAACCGGAAGTACATTTATTGGTATAAGATATGCCCTGATGTAATCATTACCAGCTTCTCCAACACATTTCCAGTCAAAAGCAAGATTTAAGCTGGTAGCTCCGCTAGGAATTATTAAATCCCTGTAGGCATGTGACACCGAAGCCGAGGTAATTGTGTATGTATTGGTCAGGCCGTTATCATTACTTATGTATAATGATTTTGTACTCGCATTACTTACTGCGGTACCAATTGCCCATTTGTTATTTTGATTAGTATTTAACAATGTCCAGCCATTGGGTTCTGTTTCCCAATTTTGAGCATACGGTATGTTGTCAGGAATTTGAGTTGTACAAAATCCAAATGGACCAGCCCAAATACTGAAGTTTCCATCGTTACAATTAGATCTTAGATAGTATTCGTAACATGTAGATGATGTAAAAGGTACACCAGCAGAAGTTGATGATACTGTCACTGCGTTAGACGTTACGTCAATTCCATTTCCTGTAGGTAATCCTGATCCGGCAGGAACTACGGCTAATTGCCATGCAGTATATGTTCCTGCAGCCCATGAAAGATCTGCCGAAGAAGCAGTCATATTTGCAGCCGTAAGTCCTGTAGAAGGAGCACAAAATACCTGTTGTATGCTAAGTGTATATGGTGTTGTCGCTACTGCTGAACTGCTTGAAATAACAATATATATACTGTTGCCGGCAATTACAGGTAAAGAAGCAATGTCTACGTTTCCTATTCCACCGCCAATACAGGCGATACCAATGTCGGCGCAGTTATCATATACAAACATAGCCGCACCTGTAACTGTATTGGTAAGTTTAATATTTAGGTTACCCGATACAGTAGGTGTATATTCATAAACAACATCATTACCTGAAAGATAAGTTCCTGTTGCTCCACATGTTGTGCCAGGACCACCTTCATAATGGTCGGCAAAATTTGATGTGTTATTAGATGTTGAGAAAGGCAATGGTGTTACAACCAATGGGTAGCTACAATCTTCACCTAACTTGGCGGTATCAAAATAGACGGGGCCTATCCAGTTACTTTCGCCACCATCACTACATTTAGCCCTAATGTATGCTTTATAAGTTGTATCCGGAGTCAGGCCGTTTTTTGTATAAGGCGGAGGGCCAGTATGAATTTCACCTGTTCCTGTAGGACTTAATAGTTCCTGAACAACTTCAATTTCCCATGCCGAAGCAGCAGCCCCACCATTGTTTGTCCAGGTAAGCGAACCTGAAGTCATGGTAGTCCCGGTTACCGAGAAAGCACTTGGGTCAATACATTGTGAAGTAACTTTTACATCGTCGATAAGCCAACGATCCATGTTCTTGCCTTCCATCACAAAGGCTATGTGTACAGAGCCGGTTATTGCAGGTAACGTTAATACTTTTTCATAATACGTTGTCTGTAATGGGTTGTTTAGGGTTGTTTCACTCCATGTCTGCAGGTCTGTATAGGCTGCAAGGTTCGCAGGATTGGGATCCGTCGAGATTTTCACCTTATAGATTGAGCCCTGATCAAGCGTCAAAGTTAATCTTGAAAAGAAACGAAGCTGCGCGTTGGCAGGCATGACAAAGTAAGGAGTAATAAGCCAGTCCCTAGGGATGGGACATGTAGCACATACATTATCGTTATCTAAAAAGGCAGAGTACGATCCTGTGTGTGAGGGTTTTTGGTTGGTTGTAGTCTGTTGGATCCACGTTACAGCAGGACCAACTTCATTGATTACTGTCCAATTTGTTAGGCCGGGCGGCCCCGGCGGTGCCGGCGGTGTACCTACCCAGGGAGTTTCGAAACTCTCGAGGGGTAAGCCTTGGGCATAGCCACAAATTGACAGTAGTGATACAATGATCAATAATGTAAATTTTTTCATAAAAGATAGTTAATATTAGGTTTAAGAAACTAAAACTAACTAAAAAAATGAATCTTAACCATAAAATGTTAATGATATTACATTGGAATGTATAAAAGAAACAAAATAGTGTTAAAATGTTATACGCTTAACTTTGCAATATATTAATATAACTTTTCCTGTAAAAAATGTCAAAAAATTAAACTAATTGATACCGCTAATTAACATTGAAATTTTTAAGAACGAGAGTAATATTCTATTTTATTGAATTTCACTACTTTGCTGTAATTGCATCAATAATTTGTATTTTGGATATTAAACTATGCAGAGAAACGATTCTGTAAACGAAGAGAAGCTGTCCGCTCCCGCTAATATCTACTAAATCACATGACAAAACAACCGATTAACCGTAATTCCTGACGTATCATTACTTTGGCATGTTTTTTATGACTATACATTAATCATAAGAGCACACCTTGATACTTATAAATAATCCAAACACATCAGGTGTAAATAATCATGGAAACAACAAAAAAAAATATAGCATATTCTATACTGGACCTTGCCATCGTCTCAAGCGGAGTAACGATAGAACAAACATTTAAAAATAGCGTTGACTTGGCTCAAAAAGCTGAGCAGATGGGTTACAATCGGTTTTGGCTCGCTGAACATCATAACATGGTACATGTGGCGAGTGTAGCCACTTCAGTGCTCATTGGACATATAGCAGGAAATACAAAAACCATTAGAGTAGGTTCAGGCGGAATTATGTTACCTAATCATTCACCGCTTATTGTGGCTGAGCAGTTTGGTACATTGGGCCGGCTTTATCCTAACCGAATCGATTTAGGGTTGGGCAGGGCACCGGGTACTGATCAGATTACGGCACATGCCATACGCAGTGACAGGATGCAGGCAGTAAATAATTTTCCCGGCGAAATTGAGGAGATACAGAAGTATTTTTCAATAGACAATGAATGGTCGCAGGTACGTGCTGTTGTAGCTGAGGGTATTGATGTTCCGGTGTATATTTTGGGCTCCAGTCTGGACAGTGCACACCTTGCAGCAAAAATGGGTCTGCCTTATGCTTTTGCAAGCCATTTTGCAACAGGGCTATTATACGATGCCCTGGATATCTACAGAAGAGAATTTCAGCCTTCGGAGTACCTTGACAAGCCTTATACTATAGCTGGTGTAAATGTTATTGCCGCAGATACGGATGATGAGGCTGAGAGGAATTTTACATCGCTCATTCGTATGTTTCTGGGAATACTAACAGGTAAGAGGGAACCTTTGCAACCACCTATGGAAATGACCGATGAATTGATGATGATCCAGCATAATCCTGCAGTACGTGAAATGCTCAAATATTCTTTTGTGGGCAGGAAAGAAGCGGTAGCGAAACAGCTCGATAAATTCCTTCAGGAAACAGGAGTAGATGAACTTATGGTTGTATCTAACATGCATAAGCATAATGACAGGATACGATCTTATGACATACTGTCTGAGATAATTAACGAGCGGAATAATTAATATGATTCGTATATTTGATATATAGTAAAACAGCTATGAAAAAAATAGGATTTTTATCATTTGGCCATTGGGCCGACCATCCTTCCTATCAGGCCCGTACGGCAAGCGATACGCTGCTTCAGTCTATCGATCTGGCAGTTGCTGCTGAGGAAATAGGTTTGGATGGTGCATATTTCAGGGTACATCATTTTGCTAAGCAGTTGGCTTCGCCTTTCCCTTTATTGTCGGCCATTGGCGCTAAAACTAGTAAGATAGAGATCGGCACGGGCGTAATCGATATGCGCTATGAGAACCCTTTATATATGGTTGAGGATGCAGGTGCTGCAGACTTGATATCAGAAGGGAGATTGCAATTAGGAATCAGCCGTGGATCACCGGAACAGGTTATTGAAGGTTGGCGCTATTTCGGCTACGAACCTGCAGAGGGTGAAACCGATGCTGATATGGGACGCAAAAAAGCATTGGAATTTCTACACAGGCTTGATGGTGTTGGATTTGCGGATCCAAACCCCAACCCGATGTTCCCAAATCCCCCCGGCTTATTACGACTAGAACCACATTCTGAAGGATTGAGAGATAGAATATGGTGGGGAGCCGCCTCTAATGCTACTGCTGTTTGGGCGGCCGAAAATGGTATGCACCTTCAAAGCTCTACATTAAAATTTGATGAAAACGGTAAACCTTTCCACATACAACAAGCTGAACAGATCAGGTTGTATAAAGAAGCCTGGAAAGAGGCAGGACATAAGCGAGAGCCTAGGGTTTCAGTAAGCCGCTCCATCTTTGCTCTTGTCAATGACCAGGACAGATATTATTTTGGAGACCAGGGTAGAGGTACCGATAGCTTTGGCTACATTGAAAGTGACAAACGGGCTATCTTCGGAAAAAGCTATGCGGCAGAACCGGATAAGCTCATCGCAGAGCTTGCGCAGGACGAAGCTATTCAGGAAGCGGATACAGTGCTGTTGACCATACCCAACACTATTGGAGTTGATTATAATATACATGTGCTGTCGGCTATTATGGAACATGTTGCCCCGGCACTTGGCTGGCGATAAATTTATTCAAATAAACTATACAAAAAATGCCCCTGCAATTGCAGGGGCATTTTTTGTATAGAAATAAACAGTTACACTGATGCCGTACTTAATCAAAAATATCCAATAACTGGAGAGAGAGTAGTTATTAGGAGTGCGTCAGGTTATGATAATTCTTTAAAGTCTTCTTAAATTATTGATTGTCAATATTCTTTTGGGATAACATTGGCAACATTGGATATATAAAGGGTGAACTTTAAAAATGCTAATTATCAAACAGTTAAAATTTTTATGAAACAGAATAACACACCTTTAAATGACCAGGAAGCAAAACAAAAAGATCTGCTGCCTGATAAATCAGATGCAACAAACAAATTCCTTACAACCGATCAGGGTGTAAAGATTAATGATGATAATAATTCTCTTAAAGCAGGAGAGCGCGGTCCTTCACTTCTTGAAGATTTCATCCTTAGGGAAAAGATCACTCATTTTGACCATGAGCGTATTCCTGAAAGGATTGTTCATGCGCGAGGGTCGGGTGCTCATGGCTACTTTGAAGTAACCAATCCCATACCTCAATTTACCAAAGCAGGGTTTTTACAGCAAGCAGGACAGAGGACACCTGTCTTTACACGTTTTTCTACCGTAGCAGGCTCAAGAGGTTCAACTGATCTTGCCCGTGACGTAAGAGGATTCTCAGTTAAATTTTATACACAGGAAGGTATATATGATTTTGTGGGTAATAACATCCCTGTCTTTTTTATACAGGATGCTGCGAAATTTCCCGATCTGGTACATGCAGTAAAACCTGAACCGCATAATGAGATTCCGCAAGCTGCCTCGGCCCACGATACTTTTTGGGATTTTATTTCCCTGATGCCGGAATCGACACATATGATCATGTGGCTGATGTCAGACAGAGCCATTCCGAGAAGTTATCGTATGATGGAAGGTTTTGGTGTGCATACATTCCGTTTTATAAATGAAAAGAATGAATCTCATTTTGTAAAATTCCATTGGAAGCCAAAATTGGGCACTCATGCAGTTGTTTGGGATGAAGCCCAAAAGATTTCCGGTAATGATCCTGACTTCCATAGGCGCGATCTTTGGGAGGCTATTGACACAGGTAATTTCCCTGAATGGGAACTTGGAGTTCAGATAGTGCCTGAAGCTGATGAGCATAAATATGAATTTGATTTGCTTGATCCTACTAAGATAATTCCCGAAGAATTGGTACCGGTTACTATCATCGGGAAAATGGTTCTTAACAAAAACCCTGATAATTTCTTTGCAGAGACAGAACAGATTGCTTTTCATCCCGGTCATGTAGTGCCGGGTATTGATTTTACTAATGATCCATTATTACAGGGAAGGCTTTTCTCTTATACAGATACACAACTTTCCCGCCTAGGCAGCCCTAATTTTCATGAGATACCTATTAACAGAAGCATTGCACCTGTGCATAACAACCAGCGTGACGGGCACATGCGCCAGGAAATCAACGTTGGCCGCGTAAGTTATTCGCCAAATTCATTAGGCGGAGGATGTCCATATCAGGCAAAAATTGCCGAAGGGGGTTTTTCGAGCTTTAATGAGCGAGTTGATGCACATAAGGTACGCCAGAGGAGCGATAGCTTCGCTAATCACTTTGGTCAGGCTAAACTGTTTTTCAACAGCCAGACACAAGTGGAGAAGGACCATATTGTAAGAGCATTGCGTTTCGAACTCGGAAAAGTGGAAACAACAGCTATCAGGATTCGTATGTTAGGTATTCTTTCACAGGTAGATATGGCGCTTGCAGAGAAAGTAGCACAAGGATTAAGGCTAACAGTACCTTCAGCTCCGGAAAAACCTATGAATCATGGCGTATCACCGGAAAATCTGGGAGGAGAGCAGGAACCTAAAGCTGTAGACCCTTCAGTAGAATTTTCCCAGGCACTGAGTATGATTAATAATCCAACAGTAAGCCCAACCATAGCATCGAGAAAAGTAGCCATTGTATGTGCTGACGGTGTGGATGAACAGGCAGTACTAGATATAAAAATGGCACTGATAAAAGAAGATGCCAAAGGATTTGTTATAGCACCATACCAAGGTAATGTTAAAACAGACAAAGGAGGAGAGATAGCTGTTGATTTCAGTTTTCTTACCTGCTCTTCGGTCTTATTTGATGCTGTTTATATCCCAGGAGGACAGGGGCTTAATGAACTTTCGCAGGATGCCGATGTGATGGACTTTTTAAATGATGCTTACAGGCACTGTAAGGTAATTGGTGCTCAGGGAGATGGAATAGAATTGCTGTCAGGCACTGCGTTTGCCAACAAAATAGATAACAATGACGAAGGCCTGGTAATGGAAGAGGATACACAAAGCCCGGATTTTGCAGCAAACTTTATTGCTGCTATGGGCAACCACCGTATCTGGGCAAGGGAAGCAGCACTATCAAACAACTAATTAATTATAATATGAAAAATACAGATAATAAAAATTCAAATGCTTCTGCAAAAGCTAATATTCCTAATAATGGTATGGTTGCTCCCGCTGCCGATGCAGCAGGTGAACTAAAGGATCTCTTTATAGATTCCTTAAAAGATATTTACTGGGCAGAAAATGCTCTTTTGTCTGCTTTGCCTAAAATGATTAAGAATGCCACTTCACCGCTTTTAGCCTCGGCAATCAAAGAACATTTGGAAGTAACAAAAAACCAAGTGGTACGCCTTGAGACTGTTTTCGAATTACTGGGCGAAAAAGCCGAAGGTAAAAAATGCGAAGCTATGGCTGGGCTGTTGAAGGAAGGAGACAGTATTCTTGAAGAAACTATTCCGGGTCCTGTAAGGGATGCAGGCATTATTGCTGCTTCCCAAAAAATTGAACACTATGAGATCGCTACCTATGGAACCCTTTGCGCATTTGCAAAAACTTTAGGTGAGAATGATGCGGCAAAACTACTTACACAAACGCTCGCTGAAGAAAAAGAAGCTGATAAAGTATTAAGTGATACTGCCTGTGGCGCTATTAATTTAAGTGCTGCTGATAACGTAGCACATGATACGAACGGATAATAATTAGCAATGAATACTAAAACAAAAAATTATGTCAAAAAGCCAGGATTCAAAGAAAGGCAGTAAAAAGGAACCCCTTAAAACTGCAAAAGAAAAAAAAGAGGCCAAGAGGGATAAGAAGAACAGTAAAAGTTCAGAATAAAACTTAGATGGACAATTTATGGCAAGCACACATCAGCCCCGGCGATGTGTGTTTTTTATTTTTTAGAGGTTTCCAACCTGTAATTGGCAGGTATTAAATTAACGCATGGTTAACGCCGTCACAATTTTTGGTCTGGACTTTAACTCTGCCTTATCACTTATTAACGAATACAGGTAAAATGCTTAACTACAATGGGTTTACCTTTACAATACATCAATAAATATTAATTTAAAAATTTATACCATGTCAATTATTCAAAATGATCATTCGGAAGGACCGGTTGCAAAAGCCATAGAAAAACAAACTGCAAAACTACCTTCAGATTTATTTCTATGGGCAGCTGCTGCATCAATGGCCGGATCGGCAACGCTAAAATGTCTGGGAAGAGATAAGAGTGCTCTGTTTGTAGGCCAGTGGGCTGCACCATTTTTATTATTAGGTATTTACAATAAAATAGTAAAGGTTGAGGGGAGCGACAAGAAAACCAAACATACATCTGCCTCAGTCCCTGTCGCTGCAGAGCAACACCCTATTAGTGACTATGCAGAACCTGAAACTGATATTACTGTATAACATCCAACTAAAACAACAACTATGGAAAAGAAACATGCATTAATTACCGGAGCCACAAGCGGCATAGGCTACGAATTAGCAAAATTATTTGCTAAAGATGGTTATAACCTTGTGTTGGTTGCACGTAATGAAGATAACCTGCAGCAAACTGCAAGGGAAATGGAACAACTCAACAGCGATATCCATACACACATCATTGCTGCCGATCTTTTTGAAGAAGGAATAGCACAAACAATATATGACAAAACTACGGAACTGGGCATCACAGTTAATGTGTTAGTTAATGATGCTGGACAGGGTGAATGGGGAAGGTTCATTAAAACCGACCTGGAACGTGAGATCGATATTATTCAGCTCAATATCGTTTCGTTAGTAAGCCTTACCAAATTTTACCTTAAAGAGATGGTTGACAGAAATGAAGGCAGGATACTTCAACTTGCATCGTCGGTTTCTAAAGCGCCCTCACCTTATCTTTCGGTATATGCTGCTACAAAAGCATTCGTACTATCATTTACTGAAGCTTTAAGTGAAGAGCTGAAAGAAACAGATGTAACTATTACTGCATTACAGCCAGGGGCCACTGATACTGACTTCTTTCATAAAGCTAAAGCTGAAAATACCGTAACATATAAGGAAAGCGACCTGTATACAGCAGAAGAAGTGGCAAAATCAGGATATGATGCATTAATGGCCGGAACTACCATAATCAGCCCGGGCTTTATGAACAAGACGCAAAAAGTAATGAATACCATTATGCCCGATAGCGCTATTGCTGCCAATATGCATAAACAGATGGAATCGAGCATGAAAGAGGATGGCAGGGAAAACTCATCCCATGCAGCCTCCCAACGCGAGAGAAGCAGCATTAACTCCAAAAGAGAAGGCGTAAACGGAGATTATTAACCTTAAGTGATACTAAATTAATGACTTATCATGAAAAAATTTAAAATTATATATGTATTGCTTGTAGTAATAACTGCAATTACCTATTCATGTAAAGACAAATCGTCTACCAATGAAGAGTCATACGGGCCAACAGAAACTTCAAGAGATGCCACACCAACTGAAAATGACAAAGCTACAAATAATACTTCTGCTCATGAAACCGGCCCCGGTTCGGCAACTGTAGGAGATACCCTCAATAAAAAAAATAATTAATAACTTCAACCGACAAATTATGAAAGCAGCAGTTATACATGCTCCGGGAAAAATTTCCTGTGACAACATCGATGATCCGTCGATACTGAATCCCGATGACATAATTCTGAAAGTTACTTCAACAGCAATCTGTGGGTCTGACCTGCACATCTTTTCCGGCGGAATCCCCCAACCAAGACCAATGGTTTTGGGTCATGAATTTATGGGAATAATAGAGGAAGTTGGTAAAGGTGTTACACATCTGAAGCGTGGTGACAGGGTAGTAGTACCTTTTCCTATTGCATGCGGTTCATGCTTCTTTTGTAACCATGAACTTCCGGGACATTGTGAGAACAGTAACCCTGAGCATTATGGACCTGAAGGCGGTTTGCTTACTGAAAAAGGCGGTGCTCTTTTTGGCTATACTGACCTTTACGGAGGCTATGATGGGGGACAGTCGCAATATGTACGTGTGCCTTATGCTAATTTTGGACCGCGTGTAGTGCCGGACAATCTTACTGATGAACAGGTACTTTTCCTTACTGATATTTTCCCTACAGGATATACCGGAATTGATTGGGGAGAAGTAAAAGGTGGTGAGACTGTTGCTATTTTTGGTTCAGGCCCTGTTGGCATAATGGCAGCTAAAAGCGCATGGCTTAGAGGTGCCGCCAGGGTTGTAATTGTAGATACGTTGCAATACCGACTTGATAAGGCAAAAGCAACAGCCCATTGTGAAACCATATTATGGGAAGATGGCCCTAAGGGCGTGGTAGAGCAGATACGAGCTATAACGCAAGGACGTGGAGCAGATGTTTGTGTTGATGCAGTGGGCTTTGAACCCGAAAGGAGCTTCCTGGACAAGGCAAAAGCGGTGGTGAATTTAGAAAAAGGTTCGGTAAAAGTGCTGGAAGCCTGTATGAGTGCTGTTCGCAGAGGAGGTATTGTTTCTGTCCTGGGAGTATATCCTACAACGTATGACAATTTTCCTGTGGGACAATTCTTTGATAAAGGCATTATCATGAGAGGCGGACAGGCACCGGCTCACAAACATATCGATAAGTTATTGGGCTATGTAAAAGAAGGAAAAGTAACGCTTGATGATATTATTACCCATAGGTTGCCGCTTACCGAAATTGCACACGCATATGATATTTTCAATAAAAAAGAAGATGGCTGTGTGAAAGTTGTTCTAGACCCCTGGGCATAAATAATAAATCTTTCATTGAATTTATGGGCCTGTTGCAATTAATTGTAGTAGGCCTAAATATTTATCAGATTAATCATTCATCTTCTTAGCCTCTAATGCATTAATGATCCCGGCAGTTGATGCAGTATTATTGAAATATATATAAGCTTGCCTGAAGTTTTGACCTTTAACCTCATTATATAAGTTTTCAATTTGCTTTCTGGTATATTCAGAATAGAACAGCTTAGGGTTACCATGCATCCTTACATAACCTGTTTGGGTTGTTTTAATCACATTAGTTGGAAGTTTAGGATAATTTACACTGCAAAAGGCAATGTTATTGGCACTCAGTATTTTTATCACATCTTCTATCCACCAGCTTTCATGCCTGAATTCCACTACATTATTAAATTCAGAGTTGGCAGCCATAATTACCGTTTCAAGTCTTTCGGGGCTATAAGTGAAACTAGGTGGTAATTGAAAAAGTACACAACCCAATTTATCTTTAAGCCCATCGCGAGTCACATTATAAAACTTTTCAATTTCTTCCTTACAATCTTCCATTCTTTTAATATGGGTAATTGTTTTTGGAACTTTAATGCTGAATACAAAGTCATCAGGGGTTTTATCATACCAGGATTCGAGACTTTTCAACGTAGGGAATCTGTAAAATGTAGCATTAAGCTCATAAGTATTGAAATGCTTGCAATAGTATTCAAACCACAGCTTTCTTGGCAGGTCTTCGGGAAAGAAAAGAGGTTGCCAAGATGCTGTAGCATAACTTGAACATCCGATATTTATGGTTTTATCTTTCATAGAGTTTCTGGCAGTTAGTACAAAAAAAGCTTCGGCGTTTCTTGGTTCCGGTGTATTCCTTATACATTGGGAGGTCACAGCGTTTACAAATCTTTTTGGTGTGTGCGAGCCAGTGTTTTTTTAGTGTGCCTTCATTTTTCCATTTCAAAAAATCAAAACTGTACTGTCTCGCTTGTTCTGCAATTTCTTCAAGCTTTTTCTTCGGGATATTTCCTGTACGTGATTCAGGATGAACATGCACCCTATATAATACCTCATTTTTAATTATGTTGCCAACACCTGAGAAAATATCCTGTTCCAATAATGCATCGCATATCATCATGTTAGGTTTATGACTGACCTTTTCAATGGCTGCTTTTTCGTCCCATTCGTCCTGCATTACATCGGCTGACCAGTCATAATGTAAACTAATATCACCTTCGAGTACTTTTACTGCTGCTGTATAAATGTTG